>CAIQXC010000333.1 GCA_903875675.1 Akkermansiaceae bacterium | reverse complement strand
CTTGGAACCAAATCGAACTGATGGCCGCTATCATCTGCGAAGTCCCCATTGAAGTGATACAGAGCCACAGTGTTTTCATCTGCTTCGTATTCCACATCAAAAGGTCTGACGGTGGTTGAAAGCAGTGGAATCACCGGAGGGGGCACGAGGTCACTGGGGGGGGGGCCGCCCGCGGTTGTCGGGGTACTGGGGATACTGCCGGTGATCCGGAGTTCGTCGATATACCCGTCGAAGTTGCCTAGCGTGAGAGTCCAATCCGAGGTGTTATCGTATCGGGTGGTGATTCCCGCAGTGCCGGTGCCAACTGTCTGACCATTGAGTTTTACCGTGTATTGCCCGGTGGCATCGCGGGAAATGGATAGGAGTTGCCATGTGCCCAATTGGATCAGGTCGTTCCACTGGTTCCGGTCAAACAGGGAGATACCATCGGCAGTGATTCCCGGATTGTTGGGTTGTACCCACATGTCCTGCTGTACACCAAACTGGGAGTCCCACCATTGGTACAAGTTGAGCAACGGGTCGTTGGAAGCCCCATAGCTTTTGTATGCCAGCGGGTGGATCCACGCTTCCACAGTGAGTGGGCTCGATGTGTTTCCCGGGGCAATACGATTGTCCGGCAGTTGCACGGTGAGGGAGTCCCCGATGCCATGGAAACGGACGGCTGAGCCTGCCGGATGGGCCATCCACCCGGTGGCAAGCGGCTCGAAGTCCACCTGCCCATGTTTGGTCAGATTGAATCCATTGGGCGAGGCATCGTTGTAATCACCGTTAAAATGATAGAGGGCGACGGTATTGGCTTCGACGGGGAATTCGTCGGCACCGTCGGCGGCTTGGATGCCCACCTCAATGCGGGCGGAGACTCGTTTTCCATCGGGAAGGACCGCTTCGGCTTCGATCCAGAAGGATCCGGTTTTCGTTGGGGTCGTTTGGAAGGTCGGCCCGCCGATGTAGCATTCCTCCGGTGTTTCCCAAGTGACCCGGGCGTTTGTTAGATCGAGGGAGTCAGCTTCTATCGAAAGGGTTGCCTGTTGGTTTTGCGGCAGGAATTGGCCGCTACTGATAATATGGGCGGGAGCGGTTTGCCATGGGGTTGAGGCACCGGGGGCGGTTGCCGCCAAAGCGCAGATGCTGCCAAGCTCGCGTGCTTGTTGGGCGACCACATACTCGGTGGTGACGTTGAAGGTATCGCCCCACCGGTCATAGAGCGGGTATGAGTTAGACGTCAACCAATCGGGGGGGAAATTCATCTGGTTGAGATCAGATTGATAGAGATTTGTCCAAGGGAAACCGGCTTGGATGTTGCCTAACGGAAGTCCGGAAGGTGGCATTTCCCGTCTATCGTTTGCTGCGTATTGACTGACGATTTCATGTTGCTGGTGTTGGCCTGCGCCGGTGACAAACGAGACATTGAGAGGGTTGCAACCGAGTTCGTAATTGGTGTTTCCAAGCACCAAGGTTTTCCAATTGGCACAGGCTTCGAGGGTGTTGCGGGTTGTGATATCGAAGGCTCGGTCACCAGAAAAGAACCATCCAGCGGTCATAAACCGTTTGGAGGCGTCGTCCAGACAGGAGCCATAGGCGCTTTGGAGGCTCCGATTGGAGATGACGTCTCCTGCGGTTTTGATGATGGCCTGGGTTTTTGCCAATTGAGCCGGGTCCATTTCGGCGAGTGTCCGTTTGCCAGAGCTAACTGCGAATCCGTATGAGCGGGCGGCGCAACCGTAACCTTCGAAGAGATACCACCAGCCCCAACGGACGGTTGCGGGGTCTTGGGGGTTATACCATTCAATGAATTTCTGTTGGCATGCCGGATCTCCAGTGGCCACAAACATGGCTGCAGCTGCCCAGGCAAGCTCGTCATCATGGGCGAAAATATCCCCGTAGCCGGTGAGCGTTTGATAACTGCCGGCTTTGCCGTAGGTTTGAATGGCAGTGAGTAGAAAATTCCAGCCGGCACGGGCTTTTTGCAGGTAGAGGGCGGCTTCCGCAGGAAATTGCTGTTTGAAGCGTGGCGATGATGCCATGTCTGCCAAGGCTCCAACCGCAGCTGCGGTCGCTGCGGTGTTTTTCGGCCAGACCACTTGCGGGTCGCCTGCGTCGGGCAATACATTGTTTTCATAAGGCCGGTGCATCGGGTACACGAGGAAAAAGAATCCGCCGTCATCATCCTGAAGTTTAGCGAGATAGTCGGCTTCCTGTTTCGCTTCTTGCAACAGATCGCTTTTGCCGTCACCGCTTTCGGGAATTCCCAGATTATCCAAATCTCCAGCACCGGGAAAATTGTCCGCTGCAAACGCCAGATGGTGAATCAACTGTGCAGAATTGATCGTGTATTTGCTGTAATCCCCTGCATCATGGTGGCCACCGGAAACATCAATGGGACCCGTGCGCAGGATCGGGTAAAGCTGGGTTTCCACCGAAGTCATCCGGTTGCCGTAGCTGCTGTCTCTATTGTTGGCGGCTATGGTATTCCAGGTATCTTGAAATTCCGGGGCACTGGTGGGGATGCTGGCTGCCGCAACATGGCAGGCCGCGTGGGTGTGGCGGCTGTAGGGCAGCGTCAGGGCGACCCCACAGCGTTGGTTGTAGAGCCCCTGAGCGTACATCCGGGCAAAGTTAAGGGCCATGTCCGGATCAATTTGGAACGCCAGCGAGCGCCCAAGCCCGTCGATTTCAAGCTGATAGTTGCCGGCGGTTTCGACGGCCGAGAAGTCGGCGGCCATGACTTTTTGATAGGGCAGGGGCGTGGTGTCGAAGCCAACGTCTGCACGGGTGGTGAGGACGCCAGTGAAGACAATGGAACCGGTGGCGGTGTCAACGATTCGGAAGGCTGCGGCGGGAACGTCCAATTCACCGGCGCTGCCAAGGTAGTAGCCGACCATCGCCTGTTTCGGTCCGCTGGTGGGATACCCGACTTGGTTGACGTGGATCGCCGGGTTGCGGCGGTCGCTGGCCAGAGTGGTCGTCCATGAATCGGGGATGCCGCTGCCCCAACCGTCGGTGGTGACCGTGACGGTGTCGCCGGTTTTCGCCGGGGTCGCAAGCTGCAGGTAAATTCGGTTGTCTATCTGTACGTCGTATTTCGCCAGCGGCGCATGGGCAACCCGGCGGCGGAACCCGCCGAAAGTAGCCACAGCCGCTTGGCCGTTCAAAGTGACGGTGTAGCTGGCTGGCTCCGGTGGCGTCAATACCCCGCCCTGCACAAAATTCCAGCTGGTGGGGTCTTGGCTACGGACCCTGGTGCCGGTCCGCGCCAGTTCGAGGAGTTGCGGAGTGATGAAACGCAGGCATTCAGCCCCTCCCACCGCACTCTGGCCGTGGAGACCGTCAATCCGATCAGCGTCAGTGGTTTGCTCTGCCAACCCCGATACGTTGGACAATAATACTGCAAGAAAGGTAAATGTAGCGGTCGAATAAGTAGTCTTCACTCACGAATACTTACGCGTCATAAGTAGCTTTGCAACAAAATGTTTTATTATTGTAGTATTTTTATTTTGTTGGTCAGTATTTTTACTATGTTATATAAGTATATATACTTAATTCTAACGCATAACTCCTCAGCAATTTGGCAATCTCAGCACAAGTTGGCCCAGCGGGCACCGTTTCTAACATACTTCGAATCCCCTTCCCCCACAGCTGCCGTTTTGCAGCTTCAGACCCCAGTGTTCGACCTCAAAAGCGCCACGAGGTCGAGCAAGCTCAATTCCGTGAAATGCGAGGACCCCATCGGTCGATGGGGTCAGTCCTTGCGTTTGAGGCGCAGCCTCGCTAGCGGTATTGGAAATAGCGATTGAAGGCGAGGATGGGTTTTTCAAAGAGCCGCCAACTCAAATAGGCCAGGGTGATGGACAAGCCGTAGGCAATCGGCAGGAACACCAGCAGCGCAGGGGCCCTCCCGCCAGCCATCGCGGGCACCAGCCATTCCTCATAGATATGTTGGCGTGCCCAGATTTCAAAGAACGAGTGATAGACATAGAGTCCGAAGCTGATCCTGCCAATGAACACCAACCACCCCGAAGCAAAACCACGCGCCAAGCAACCCTCGGGCCGCAAGCTGAGCAGCAGCACGCTGCCCCACAGGTAAGGTGCCCATAGCGCCGGTGCGGCACTAAAAAAGCCGGAGCGCGGCGCATACATGATGCCAACCGTGGTCAGCACCCCGGTGAGCATGGCAAGCGGGAGTGCCCAAGTCTGGCAGTGTTGCCAGTACTTCGGATGGCGCAACGCGACGGCAAGCAAGGCCCCCATGCCCAATGTGTGAAACCGGTTCAGCGTGAACACATAACTCCCAAGGCCGTTATCCGCCATAAAAAATATCGCTCCGCTGAGCGGCGCGATGACCAGCAGCGCCAGGCTGACCATCACGAGGCGGCGGGTCGGCAGCAGATACACCAGCAGCGGCCATATCAGATAGAACTGCTCTTCCACGGCGAGCGACCAGAAATGCGCGATGGACACCCCGTCGGTGGCATGCAGCCAGCGGCCGTAATAGGCGTCGCCGAGGTTGGAGGCGAACCCAACAAACCACCACGGCGAGTCACCGCCGGAGTGACGGAAGAAGCCGAAGGCGATTGCCAGCACGCCATAGTACAAGGGAAAGATCCGCAGAAAGCGGCGCATGTAGAATGTTTTGAAGTAGCGCGGCCCGCATTTAGGAGAATCCAACAGGATGCCGGTGATCAGGAAGCCGGACAGGACAAAGAACATATCCACTCCGACGAATCCGCCGCGCAACAGCAAGTGCCATGGTTGCTGATCGCCGATCACCTCGCCGGTCTTGATGAAGTGGCTCAGCATCACCATCAGCACCGCCATCCCTCGAAATCCGTCGAGAGCGGTAAAATGGCGGCCTTGCAGGTTGTGGTGCTGGGGCGCGTCGCCGGTGGTGGCATGGCTGGCCTCTGGCATCTGCTGGCGAGCGGGTTGCATGAATACTTGCGGATGAATGCTGGTTGGGTGTTAGGAAGTGGCCACGGGCTCAGGACGGGGCGTGATCCTGTTGGAAGCGGGTGAACCAGCGCTCAAAGGCATCGGGGAAATACCGGTGCAAGGCGGCTTCGGCAGCCTCCGGGGTGGCGAAGCGCAGGTCACCGTCAGGGCCGGTCAGGCGTTCCAGCCAGAGGCGATCCGGCATGCCTGGCACCCAGATATTGGCCCATGAGAACGCCGCTTCATAGCCATTGCGCCGCCAGTGCATGCCCTCGCAGTTATGCGAAGCAAAGTGGGTCGTCAGCAACACCGTGGCGTCGCCGCCGTGAAGCAGCGAGCGCCCGGCGAAGCCTAGCAATTGTTCTGCGGGGCATCCCAACACCTCCAGAATCGACGGCACGATGTCCAGATGGCTGGCCTGCGCGACTGGCGCGCCGGGTCCGACATTCTTGGGCCATTTAACCAGCAGAGGCACGGCTGTTTGCTCCCGGGTCAGGCCGGTGGCATGGAACCAAAAACCATGTTCCTGGAACTCCTCGCCGTGGTCGCCGGTGATCACAATCATCGCGTCGTCATAGCGCTCGTGCTCCTTGAGATAGGTGATATAATCCCGCAGCAACCCGTCGGTCCAGGCCACCGAGTTGACATAGCGGTTTTTAACCAGCTGGACGTCGCGCTCACTTGGATGCAGCGGCAGCATGGCGGATCGATAATAGTCGGCAAGCGGCGGGGTGAACGATTTCGCCCAGTAGTAGGGGAAGTGCGGTGATTCGACGGCCATCAGCCTGAAGGTGGCACCTGCGGGACGGATCAGCACGGATTGTTGCCAATGCTCGCGCACCAAGCGGTCGCACTCGCTGGCATCCGGGAGCCAGGAGTTGGGGTTGACGCGCTTATTGAACATGTCATCGGTGGCCTCGCCGTGACCGAAGTTGGTGGTGTCCATTTCCGCGTAGTCAAAGATCGAGGCGGAGCGGAGTTCATTGCGATAGCCCGCAGCGTGGAGAATGTCTAACAATAACGCCGGTCGTTGGACCTGCCGCTCTCGTTCCCAGAACACGGCGGGTTTACCACTCAGCAGAGCGAACCATGACATGTGGGTGGCGTTGGACGCGGAGAATGTTGCCTGCAGCGGTTGGCACTCGGTGTCTCGCCAATGGCTCAGAAAGGGCATTTTTTCGGGGCACAAGGCATCAGCTCGGAAGGTCTCGACGATGAAGAGGTGGACGTCCGGCTTGCATGGCATGCTCCATGCCGCAGGACGTAGCTGCTCGCGGAATTTCACCGAGAAGGACACCCAGCCCGGTGCTGAATTGCTAGGACACAAGTGGACGAGAAGTGAGCGGCGCTGCAACCAGTGGCCGCCGCGGTCGAGCCAATGAACCTCGGCGCGTTGCTCAAGAAACAACAGCAACCACACTGCGGCGGCAGCGAGCAACAAGGAGCGCGGACGCAGCCGCAGGCCGATGCGCCGCGACAACCAGCCGCTGCCCAGATAGATGCCTAACACCAGGACTGCGAGGGCGGCTAATTGCAGGGCGTTTCCTAATGAGAATTTGACATTTCCGCCTTCCATCGCCCGCAGCAGGTCGAATTTTCCGCCGACGACGAGTTCGCCGAAGAACAGGATCAGGCCCTTGCCCCACAGCAAGTTCATACCGATCTCAGCCGCCAGCCCGACCAACATCAGGCATAACATGCCACCGCCGAGCCAGCGGGTGGCGGGAGGCGACCACGACTCAAAGAGGTGAAGCCCATACCACAGCAACGTGACGATGATGCCTTGGGTGAGCAGGCGCACCAGCACCAAGGCCAGGGCGGCGGCTGGCGAGGCTTCCATTTTGCTCAGCACGAGGCAGTCACTTGTCACGCTGAGAGCGAGGATCAGGCCGAAAAACACCCCGTTCCAGCCCATTTTTTCTACCCCATCCGAGCTACAAGCCACACCGCGACGGCGACGCCACGCAGCCAGCCAGCCAAACGCCAAGCCAAGAACCAACAAGCCCGAGCCCGTCCAATAGATCCACGGTGCTAGAAACCCGAGGCATCCGGCCACTCCCCACGCGGCTAGCAGCCAAGCGAGCAGATGGCCGCGGCGCAGGTCGTGTCCGCCGGCCGCGCACCACCAAAAGCCGCCGAGGGTGGTGCCGCTGATGGCGAGAATTGCGCCGACCATTGCCTCGACGATGAGGTTGCCGGGCCAGACTCTAACGGGGGTTGCAATGCCGCCGAAGACCAGCGTCCAGCCACAGACAAATGGAGTCATCGAGGTCAATCCTCCACCCAGCCATGCCATCAGATGACTGGCGTGATTCATTCTTCCCGCGTTGCTTCCCATCGTGGAATCGTTCTAGCTTGTCACGGCTGTTGGAGAAACACAAATCAGGTGTCCCCAGTTGGGGTTGCTGGAAGATGCGCGAGTTATGGCTTGGGCTTGGCGGCGTCGGGCTTGGGCTTGGCGGCATCCGGTTTCGGCTTGGCAGCCTCCGGTTTTTGTTTGGCGGTAGCGGCGGGCGGCCACGGTCCGATTTGCACCGTCACCGGGGTGCCGATGGCTGGAACCGCTTTTGTCAGGACGAACCAGTCGCCATAGTTTTCGCCGACCTTGTTGCTATCGCCCGGATAGTTGAAGATAGCTGCTTCATTGGTTAGGATGGCAACGATATCACCGGTCATTTCGGCGACGAAGTGGCCTTCATAAAATGCCGATCCGCCATAGATCCAAGGGCCGAGGGCCATTGCTTTTTCCGTTTTGGTATTGTTAATGCATTCGTTTACGGTGGCGGAGTGGGCGGTGTCGCCATCCTTCCAGAGCATGCGGATTTCGACTCGTGCAGCGGCCTTGACGGCTGGGGCCACCGCTGGCATGAGGCCGCTGGGAAACCCTTCTTCGTCGCGCAGCGGGAACAATTCGGGGGAATTCTGATAGCGCAGCAACTTGAGGGCGAGGTTGAGGTGGGTGGCGTTGATGGAGGTGCGCAGCAGTGATTCGTGAACCTTGCCCTTGTCGTGAACAATCACATATTCCAGCAAACCCTCGCGCTGGTTGAAAACTGCCGGAAAAGTAATCAACCGGGTTTGCTTGTTGAATTCAACCTCCCCGATTTTGATGCGGTTCTCATCAAGTTGCACAAACACCGGTTGGCCCTTGGCTGGTGCGGCCGCATCAGTGGCCGGAGCGGCCGGGTCGGGACCTGGAGTCGCTGCGGGAGGAGCGGGAGGAGCTGCAGCGGGAGGAGCGGTTGGATCTGCAGCGGCGACAGGGATGACGAGGCAAAAGGCAAGGCAACGCAGAAGAGCGGACATGGCGGAATGGTTTGCCGGCCTGGGAAAAATGTAAAGCTCGTTTTCGGGCGGACACCCCGTCAATGGCGAGTTGCAGGGGGCGGCACTTGGCAAGTGCGGTGTGGGCGTCCCCGGGTGACCTATCACGCCGGTCTTTGGCAAGTCCCGCTGGGCACTGGGGGCTATGGATTCAACAGGGCGCGCACGGTGGCGGGATCGAGGGTGGCGGCCAGATCGGTGCCTGCGAGGATACCTGCGGCGAGCTTGCCTTTTTCCTGTTGGAGCTGGTGGATGCGCTCTTCGACGGTGTCTTGGCACAGCAGTTTGTGAACGAACACCGGCTTGTCCTGGCCGATCCGATAGGCACGGTCGGTCGCCTGAGCCTCGGCGGCCGGGTTCCACCAAGGGTCGTAGTGGATGACGGTGTCGGCGGCCGTTAGGTTCAGACCGGTGCCGCCAGCCTTCAGTGAGATGAGAAATAGGGGGATGCGGCCGGTCTGGAAATCCTCGACGAGTTTGCCGCGATCTGTGGAGGAACCGGTGAGTTTGAGATATGGGACGTGTGTGGCAATGAGATGTTGCTCGATCAGAGCGAGCATGCTGGTAAATTGTGAGAATAGTAGGATGCGACGGCCTTCCTCGATGAGCAGCTCCAGAAGATTGGTTAGAAAATCCAGTTTGGCGGATGTCCGGACGTGGTTTGAGAATTCCTCGGGGAGCAGGCGGGGATCGCAGCAGATTTGGCGGAGTTTGAGCAAGGCGTCGAGGAAGACGATTTGGGATTGGCCGAGGCCGCGAGCTTCGATGGCTTGGCGGACGCGTTTGTCCATGGTGGCGCGGACGGTTTCGTAGAGGTCTTTTTGCTCGGAGTGCAGTTCGATGAGGTGGACCAGCTCGGTTTTGGGCGGCAATTCCTTGGCCACTTGATCCTTGGTGCGCCTCAAAATCAACGGCGCCACTCGCCGCCTCAGCAACTCGTTTCGCTCGACGTCGCCATCTTTTTCGATCGGCCTGCGGAACCGCGCATTGAACGCCTCCTCGCTGCCGAGAAATCCCGGAATTAGAAACCGCAACAAACTCCACAACTCGCCAAGGTGGTTCTCAATCGGCGTGCCGGATAGACAAAGCCGGTGGCGGGCATCGAGCTTGCAGGCGGCTTGTGTTACCTTGGCACGCGGGTTTTTGATATTTTGCGCCTCGTCGAGGACGACCAAGTGGAATGCCACACCGCGCAGTTTGTCGAGGTCGCGCTGCAACAGCGCAAAGGATGTTAGGACCAGATCCGCGTGGGGGATTGAGCGGAAGTACTTCTTGCGTTCCGCACCGTTGAGCAGCAGCACCCGCAGGGAAGGGGTGAATTTGAGGGCCTCGGCCCGCCAGTTAGGCACCACTGAAGTAGGAGCCACGACGAGTACCGGCTTGCCGCCGGAGTGGCCGGCATCTTTTTCCGCTAGAATATGGGCGAGGGTTTGGAGGGTTTTGCCGAGGCCCATATCGTCGGCCAGAATCCCGTGGAGGCCGTGGCGGGCAAGGAATTGCATCCAGTGATATCCGGCCAGCTGATAGTCGCGCAACGTTGCGTTTACCCCGGCCGGCAACGCCACTGGCGAGATACCGGCAAAATCCCGCAGCTTCGCCGCCAACTCCGCCAAGTCCGGTGGTGTTGTGAGGCCCAGATCCTCCAAGCCGGCAAGGGTGGCGGCATCCAGGGCGTGGAGCCGGGTGCGCTCGGGAAACTTCGGGTCGAGCAGGGCTGCCAGGTGTTGGAGGATCAGGCGCACCCGGCCGACAGGAAGCCGCAGCGCATCGCCATTGGGCAGCGGTGCGTACACGTGACCATTGTTAGGGCGATCCAGCGTTTCTTCCAAGAAATCGCTTTCCAACAAACCCGCGAGGATTGGCAGCAGGTCGTGGCGTTCACCGGCTACTTCGAAGCCCACGGACAGGCTGAACCAGCCGTTAGCGCCGGGTTCCAGGGTGCTGAGCCATTGCGAGGGATCGGCGTCGATCACGCAGTGGCCGACGTTGTCGTCGATGGTCACGCGCCAGCCGAGGCCTTCCAAGCGGGCGAGCATTTCCCCGCGGAATTGGAACCAAAACTCGTCGACAGGCACGCGCCCCGGGTCGGGAAACCAGCGGTCTGGCCCGGTGTTTGAGGCGGCGGCTCTTGATTTGAGGTTGAGGAGGAAGCGCCATGCGGAATTTGCTTGGAGGGACGACAGGCCGGTATCGCGGAGTTGTTGGGCGGCGGAATTTTCCGCGCCTGCATCGTGTTTGAGAATTGCTGGCAGGCCATCGGCGAGTACCACCGTGCTTACCCACTCCGGCGCGGATCCGCGCAGCGAACTACGATGCCCGTCGTAATTCACCCATGCCGCAGCGAAAATCCATTGGTCCGGTGCCGGCAGGCCCAGCGATTGCAGCAACAAACGCGTCGTGCGGTCGGTCGGTTCTCGCGTAACGTGCAACTCAAAGCGCGCCTCGGGTGTTAGCCACGGCCGGTCCGGCGACGATTCCTTGAGGAGGTCGCGGGCAGCGGGCAGGGCAGCGGCCACTGCCGAGGCGACGCTATGCCCGAGCAGGCGCTGCGGATCGCGTTGTTTTTCGGCCTTCAGCAACAAGGCCGCGGCATGCGGGCAATAGCTGCCAATCTCGCAGCGACAGGTTGTTTCAAAATCCCAAGTCCCGCCGTTCTGCCAGATGCTCACCTCGGCGTCCTTGGCCGCCACCGATCCCAGCAGGCAGAAGGCACCCGCCCCGGCTTCTTCGATGCGCAGGTCGCGGACCTTTGACACCAACGGGTGTGCGGCGGCGAGATGGTCGTCGTCGAAGCGCTGCTTCCAGCGGCAGTCGCCGAGAAAGGCATGGATGTCGGTGGCGTCGGGCAAGGTGCGGCCCCCGTTCTAGCACACTTTGCGAATCCTCCAATCCTGAAAAAAATCCACGATTCCGGTGGTGCTTCAAGTTTGCAATCATGTCTAATAGATGTCATCTCCACAATCCACCTCATTCACTTCACGTTCACCATTCACTCCGCCGATTTCATCGAAGAGATGTCGGCCAGGCTCGGGGGTGATTTATTCGGAGCACCGCCGCCCGAGTTTGATGCCGCCATCGCGAATCCACCCTATCGAAAAATCAGCACTGACTCCCCCGAAAGGCACGCCCTTCGTTCCGTCGGGATGGAAACCAGCAATCTTTGCACCGGCTTCATCGCTCTCATTCAGCGCCTGCTGATTCCCGGCGGGCAACTTGTCGGCATCACTCCGCGGAGTTTTTGCAATGGCCCCTACTTCCGCCCGTTTCGTGAAGACTTCCTGGAGCATCTGGAATTGCGCCGACTCCACGTTTTCGAATCCCGAAAAGCCGCCTTCCGCAAGGACAACGTGTTGCAGGAGAATGTCATCTTCCACGCAGTGAAAGGGAGAATCCAGCCGGACGAAATAATCATCTCCAGCAGTAGCGGCGAACATCGCGATGTCGTCACCCAAACCGTTTTCCCTTTCTCGGAAATCGTCCACCCGCACGATGCCGCGAAATTCATCCACATCCCATCTGCGGCAAGCCATGCGGCGGCAAAAGAAGCCATGGGCAGTCTCAGCTCTAACCTCGCCTCGTTAGGTGTCACCGTTTCGACCGGTCGTGTGGTGGATTTTCGGTTGAAGGATGCGCTGCGCAAGGAGTCGGAACCTGGAACCGTGCCCTTGATCTATCCATGCCATTTCAATGGCGGCACCATTCATTGGCCGAAGCCGCAAGCCCGCAAACCCAACGCCATTCTCGACACTCACGAAACCCGCCAGTGGCTCGTTCCATCCGGGGTCTATCTTCTTACCAAACGCTTCACGTCTAAGGAGGAAAAACGCCGCCTCGTAGCCTGCTTGTTTGATCCAGATCAGATTCTAACAGAGTGGGTCGGTTTTGAAAATCACCTGAATTACTTCCACACGGCCGGGCACGGCTTGGACCGCGATCTGGCGATCGGACTTTATGCTTTCTTGAATTCCACCATGGTTGACCAGTATTTCCGGCGCTTCAGCGGTCACACTCAGGTGAACGCTACCGATCTTCGGACCTTGGCCTACCCAGATCGAAAAACCCTCCAAGCCATGGGCCGCGAGATCAATGTCCTAGACCACTCACAAGAACAAATCGACCTCCTCGTCACCAAACACCTTCATGTCATCAGCTAAACCTAGCAGAAAAGCAGCCGCGAGGAAACAACGGCTCGCGGAAGCCATCGCAGCTCTCACCGCATTGGAGTTTGGCCTGAAACAGCGCAACGAGATCGCCGCCTACACTCTGCTCGCTTTGCTCGATCTTCAGCCCGATGTTTCATGGGCAGACGCGCAAGCCCCCCTGCGTGGGATCACACCCATCATTGATTTCATCGCCATCACCTACAACGTCCGCTATGCACCGAACACCCGCGAAACCATTCGCGACGACGCGGTGAAATTCTTCGTGGAGGAAGGCTTGCTGATCCGCAATCCCGACGACCCCAAGCGCCCGACCAACAGCGGCAAGACCGCCTATCAGATCGAACCCACCGCTCTTGCGTTGCTCCGCATGGTCGGAACACCCAAATGGAAAGGTTCTGGAAAGCTTGACTCCTTCACAAGGACTCTGGGTTCAAGGACTTTAGTGGCGATGGCAGCCGTGGTCGTCTCGCTTCGCTAATCAAGAGCGCAAAACCGCAGCCGCCAATTTGAAGTGGACCAACGGCCGGGCACCGCTTCATGCTGCGGGCATGCCGACGCGCAAAGGATTGATTCAAGTGGCCGGAGCCATCACCAGCGGCTTGCTGGTGGCCGGGCTGTTTCCGCCGTATCATGCTGCGGCACTGGCATGGCTGGCCCTGCTGCCGCTGTTGCCGGCGCTGTGGTCGTTAGAAGGAAAGCGCTCGGGCTGGAAAGGCTTTGGCCTGGGCTGGTTGGCTGGCAGTGCGAGCAGCGGCGTGCAATTCAGCTGGCTGGGCGAGGTGTCGTGGCTGGCGGCGGTGTTGTTGCCGCTTTATCTGGGGCTTTTCTGGGGGCTGTTTGGAGCCTTTGCCGCCACTCTGGGTAATCCTTGGCACAAACATCGTGCCTCAGGGCCACTCGCATCCCCTCACTCGCGGCACCATCGCCTGCTCGCCGCAGCCCTGCCAACAGTGCCCGGGTCGCCCCGCTTGTCCCTGCGCAGCGCCTTCTGTCATGGTGCGATCTGGGCCGGATTGGAGTGGCTGCGCAGTTGGCTCTTCGGCGGCTTTGGCTGGAATCCCTTGGGCGTGGCGTTCCATGACAGCCTGCTGCTGGCGCAGGCTGCGGATTTGCTAGGCGTGCTCGGCCTTTCGCTGTTACTGGTGTTTTGTCAGGCGGTGATGGTGCAGGCCGCCAGCCGTCTGCTAGCAAAAGACGCAGCTGCTAAACGCAAGCATTGGTGGGACGTGGCAGCCACCGCCCTGATCGTGGCCGGTGTGTTGGGCTATGGGGCGGAAAGACTCGCCAGCGAAGGTCACCGAAAGTCGGTTAGGATCAAGTCGCTTCTGGTACAACTCGACGTTCCGCAGGAGGCCGGCGAAATGCAGTGGGATGATCTCACGATCCACCGCGCCTACGAGGAAGATACGCTAACGGCTCTGGCGGCGATCAAGCAGGCGGATTCCCTCATTGAAGATCCTGCGGCCCGGCACTGGCCCGATTGGGTGTTGTGGCCGGAAAGTGCGTTGCGCGGGCGGATATTTCGCAGTGCGGACGGCGGCTGGGGGACATGGCAACAAAACCTCGACACAATTGCGGTGGTTCGAACGGCCGGTGAATTTTCGTTGATATACGGGGTCAATGAATTGGAAGCTGAGGTGCAAGGTGAGCAATTGATTCCAAAATCCGGCGGACGGATCTACAACTCGCTGGCGGTGATGTCTCCCAGGGATGAGTTGCAGACATTTCGCAAGCACCACTTGGTGATTTTCGGGGAAACCATTCCATTTGTTGAGTCCCTGCCATTTCTCAAGAAAATCTACGAACAGCAATCCGGCACAGAATATGGTGGCTCGTTCACTCCCGGTGATTCGTTCGAACCGCTGTCGATCAACGCCGCCGGCCTCGCCATCGGCGTCATTCCCAGCGTGTGTTTCGAAGATACCGTTCCGCGACTCACCCGCTTGTTCGCCCGGCATGGCCCGCAGCTGATCCTCAACGTCACCAATGACGGCTGGTTCAAACACTCGGCCGGTGCCGCACAACATTTTGCCAACGCCCGCTTCCGCTCCATCGAGCTGCGCCGGCCGATGCTGCGCTGTGCCAATACCGGCGTCAGCGCCGCCATCAATACCTGCGGCTCCACTGCCCACCCCGACACCGCCGCTTCCCAGGTCCTAACCGATTCGACCGGCAGCCACTTCACCCGTGGTTCGCTCCTCGCTGAACTGGACGTGCCGTTGGTTCCCACTCTCACCCTTTACGCGCTCATCGGCGATGGCGGTATCATGGTCCTCGCTCTGTTCGCCTTGACCATATCGATGCTCAGCCGGCCGCGACCGCCTCGCCCAATACTGTCAATTTAGCGCTCTGATCGGAAAATAGGCATCTTGCCTGTGATGGAAGACAGCGCTTCCAGCCTGTCTGTGACTGAAACGACAGGCTAGAAGCGCGTCGTCCATAACAGGCTGGAAGCCTATCCTCCTACTAAGTCAACAGTATTGGCCGTCTCGCCTAACGGATAGCCATCTGCGCCAGGCCGGGGTCCTTGAATAGCCAAAGTTGCTTTCGTTAGGTCAAGTTCTCTGCTTGGGAAGAAGACAGAAGAGGGGAAGACCGAAGACTGGAACAAGAAGCGCAATGCGCAGTCCGGTGGTTCTTCAAGTCTCCTGCGATTTGGGTCTGAGGCGCAGCCTCGCCAGGCAAGGTGTGTGTGTGTGAATGCCCCTGTACAATGCCTTGCCAGCAGTCGGCTTGCTGAATAGCGTTTGGCTGTGATGACAACCGACCCAAACTTGTACCCGGCAATTCCCATCAGCGGCCACAGTCGTCGCGAGTTTATTGCAACTCTCAGCGCCGCAGCAGGCAGCGGATTGCTGGCCTCACCCGTGTTTGCCCAAAGCCCGGAGCGCAGGCTTCGGGTGGGCATCGTCGGTGGCGGCTTCGGACTGAGCTTCCAATTTCACGAACATCCCAACTGCATGGTCGAGGCCGTCAGCGACCTGCGCCCTGAGCGGCGGGCAAGCCTCAAGCAGACGTATCGCTGCGACAAGGCGTATGACTCGTTGGAGGAGTTAGTGAAGGATCCCAAGATCGAGGCGGTGGCGTTGTTCACGCCGATGCCGGATCACGCTCGGCATGTGCTGTTGTGTCTTGCAGCAGGCAAGCATGTGCTATGTGCGGTGCCTGCGGCAATGACGCTGGAACAATGCCAGCAACTTGTTGACGCCGTGAAGCAGACGGGACTCACCTATATGATGGCCGAGACCAGCCATTGGCAGCAACTGACGCAGTCGGTACGCAAGTTCTATCTGGAAGGGGCGTTCGGGAACCTGTATCACACAGAGTCAGAATATCATCACCCGGGACTTGAGGAATTGTATTTCGAGAATGGCAAACGCACCTGGCGCTATGGCATGGCACCCATCCAGTATCCGACTCATTGCACGTCACACCTGATCAGCGTGACCGGGGAGAGACTAACGGAAGTTAATTGTATTGGCTGGGGCGATGGTCATCCGATCTTGAAGGACAATGTTTACAACAACCCGTTCTGGAACGAGACCGCATTCTTCAAAACCAACCGCGGCAACTCGATGCGCGTCGCCGTGTGGTGGCGCGGTGCCCAGCAAGGGGGTGAGCGCGCCCGTTTCTACGGCGATAAGATGAGTTTTTACTTCGGCGGCCCCAACGGTGCTCAACCATGCATCGTGCGTTCCAAGACCGACGGCAATAGCGAGCGTGACGCCGGCGGTTTTGTGCGGGCTGCACAAGTGGTCGAGCCCTACCAGGAGGTGAAATGGTGGGCGACGGATCTGCTGCCTGTGCCGTTGCGCCATGACAGCGGGCATGAAGGCTCGCATTGTTTTATCACTCACGAATTCATTGATGCCATCCTCAACCAGCGCCAGCCAGCCGTGAACATCCATGAAGCGATTGCCTACACCGCACCAGGCATCGTTGCCCATCAATCCGCCCTACAAGGTGGAACGCTTCTGAAGATTCCGAGCTTCGATTAGCGCTTAAGCCTCAACGAGTTCAGGTATTCTGAGGCTGGCTCTTCGGGAGCTTCACCAGATGTGGACCCGGTCTTCGGGCTTCACATAGAGTTTGTCGCCGGGTTTGACGTCAAACGCGGAATACCAGGCGTCAATGTTGCGCACCACGCCATTGACCCGGGCTTCAGCGGGCGAGTGGGGGTCGGTGTGGATTTGTTTGAGCATGGCTTCGTCGCGCATTTTTTGGCGCCAGACTTGTGCCCAGCCGAAGAACACCCGTTGCACGCCGCTGACACCATCCAACACCGGAGCGGCGGCACCGTGCAGCGAGGCTTGATAGGCGTCGAGCGCGAAGGTGAGTCCGCCCATATCGCCGATATTTTCGCCCATGGTGAGTTTGCCGTTGATGTGTTCGCCTGGCAAAATCTCGATACTTTCGTATTGGGCCCCGAGGTGCTCGGCCCTGGCATTGAACTTGGCGGCATCTTCGCTCGTCCACCAATCCTTGAGCACCCCATCGCCGTTGGACTTGCGGCCCTGATCGTCGAAACCGTGGCTGATTTCATGAGCGATGACGCCACCAATCCCGCCGTAGTTGACTGCCGGATCCGCCTGCGGATCGAAAAACGGCGGTTGCAGGATAGCGGCGGGAAACACGATCTCGTTGAAGGACGGGTTGTAGTAGGCATTGACCTTTTGCGGCGGCATGCCCCACTCCTTGCGGTCCACCGGTTTATCCAGGCGATCGAGTTCGCGCTTCCAGGAAAATTCGCTGGAGCGGATGAGGTTGCCGTAAAGATCGCCGGCCTTGACGACGAGCGCCGAATAGTCCCGGAACTCATCGGGATAACCGATTTTGACTGTGAAACTGGCCAATTTTTGCTGGGCGGCTTTTTTGGTTTCCTCGCCCATCCAATCGAGGTGGTTGATGCGCTCAGCCATGACGGATCTGATATTGTTGACCAATTCCAGCATCTGGCGTTTGGAAGCGGCGGGGAAATACTTGGCCACATAGATTTGGCCGACGGCCTCGCCGAGGACCTCGTTGGTGAGCATCACGCCGCGTTTCCAGCGGGCCCGTTGTTCGGGCTGGCCAGAGAGTGTTTTGGCATGGAATCCGAAGCTGGCGTCAACGAACGCCTTGGATAGATAAGGCGCGGCGGCATCGGCGATGCCGAAGGCCATCCAAGCTTGCAGGGTTTCGAGGGGTGTTTCGGCGAAGATCGCCGCCTTCTTTGGAAAAGCCGTGTTATCTCCGACGATGACTTTTTGCACCTTGGCGAGACCGCGTGCTTCTAACATTCCGATGAAATCGAAGCCGGGCGCATAGGCGGCCAGTTCGGCGGGGGTCATCGGGTTGTAGGTTTTGTCGCGGTCCCGGTGGTCGGCGCGTTCCCAGCTGGCCTCAGCCAAGCGGGTTTCGAAAGCGACGATCTGGGTAGCGAAGCGGGCGGGTTCGGGCCAGCCGACGAGGGTTAAGAGATCCGCTGCGTAGGTCTGATACTTGGCCTTGGTTTCGGCAAAGGTCGGCTTGAGGTAATAGTCTTTGTCTGGCATGCCCAAGCCACCGGAGCCGATGTGCACCGCATAGCGCGATGGGTCTTTGGCGTCAGCACTGATGCCCGCGCCAAACGGACTGCGGCACATGCTGCCTGGATGACCCATGATGGCGGCAAGTTTTTCCCGTGAGGTGGCGGCCTTAACATTGGCGAGATCCGCGGCGAGCGGCTGCGACCCGAGTTGTTCCACCTTGGCCTCGTCCATGAACGTCGCATAGAAGCTGCCGATTTTGGCGGTTGCTTCCGTCGGCTGTTTTGTGGCTTCGTCCAAAATCTCTCGCACCCGGTTTTCTGACAAGATGGAGAGCACATCAAAGTTACCGAAACGCACCAAATCCTCAGGAATGCGGGTCCGCTCGACATACCCCCCATTGGCAAATTTGAAAAAATCGTCGCCCGGTTTGACTGCGGCGTCCTTGCCGGTGAGGTCGAAGCCCCAAGTGCCGAAGCGAGGGGCGGTGGTGGCCGTGTCGGGCTGCGCAGAGGCGGGGCCCGTGATGCTCGCGACGAGCAGGGAAGTGGCGGTGCTGGCCGCCAGAGGGAATGGGATGCGCATGGTGGGTAGGAAGCTGAGTGGTTGGGTGGTGGCTTTATTTCTTGGATTTATTACCGGCACGGGCGCGGTCGACCTGTGCCTGTTCGACGGGGGACTTGGAGCTGGTTTTGAGGAGGTTCCAGAATTTGACGCTGATTTCGGGGGGGCGAGTGCGATCCGGGTTGGCGACGAAACCGACGCAGGCATCAAACACGAGTTTGCGGGTTTGGGCGTCGGTGAGCGTGTTGAGATAGGCGATCAGGGATTCGAACTTGGCATCGTCAGGCCATGAGGCGAGGCCCATGGCAGCGGCGAGTTGCTCATTTTTGTCGGTGGAGGCGAGCGCGGTTGTGATGGTATCTGCGGCTTTAACTCCGCCGACGCATCCGAGCAAACGGATGAGAGCATACTTGACGTCGCTATTGGAGGCGGTGGTAAGTGATGCGCTCACCTTGCTGCCCAGCGACTGGCGGTTGATGGATTTTTTGAGCATATCGGCGGCGCTTTCCTCGGCGGCTTGTCTGATGTCGGGGTTGCCTGTGAAATCGACGATATCGATGAATTTGGGAAAGTCCTTTTCGGTGGTGATGGTGCGGCACGCCTGGATGGCGGCGATGGCGGCCTTGGCATTGCCGGTGGTGCGGCAGAATTCAAGGAGGGGGGGGGCGACGGTCGGGCTCTTGCGTTTGCGCAACACATCAAGGAGTTGCGGATCGCAAATGTCGTTGGTAAATTGTTGGAGGACGAAAGCGACGATGGTGGCGTCCACCTCGAGATCGATTTCGGGGGCGGGTTTGGCATAACAGAGGGCCAAATAGACGAGGGCTGGGGTTTTGGTCATGCTCGGGGTCAGAGTGGCCTTGAGCAGGACGTCCAACGAGTCTTTGGTGACGGTGACTTCTTTCTCTTCATCTGCAACCTTGCGGGTGTCCTGCACGGCTGCGATTTGCATCATATCGGTGAGGGTCGCCATTTGCGGGCTAGGCATTTTGCTATAGATGATCAAGATCACCAGCACCACCACGATCGCCACCACCGTCTTGATCGCAGTCTTGGCCTCCTTACCCAGCGGGCGGCGCTTGCCCACCGGAGCCGATTCGAGATCAGGCTGCACGGCTTCACCTTGACGCACGACGGCAACGGGTGCCGGGGCGTGGCCTACGCCGACAGATTTGGCCACTTTCGGGCCGATCGCGGCTTTTGGGATATGAGTGGACTTGGGGGCGAGGGAAGCGGCGGGCTTGGCGGAGGTTGCCAAGCGGGGTGCGGGCAGGGCGGGCAATACCGGCTGCGCTGGAAGGATCGTCGCGGCTGGCAGCACCACGGCCGGCGGTGGCGGCGGTGGGGGCATCGGCGGCGGCGGGGGTGGCGGGGATGCATGAACGCTTGGCTTTGAGCCTTCCGGTGGCAGCAGAGCTTGCGGTGCCGTTTGGGTGCGCGGAGGCTCTGGAACAATGATAGCGGCAGCGGGTCCCTGCGCAGAGGCGCTCAGGCCGATCGAGCGCGGGGGCTGGATTTGTCCGGTTGTCGGAGGGGTGGGCTTGGTCTGCATGGTTGAGGATCTGACTTTGGAGTTTTGGAGGAAAATTTTCAGGGATTCGCGGGCATTTTGCGGGCGATCGGCGCTGAGACGGTTGAGGTGCCACATGACCCAATCGCAGGCCCAGAGTGGGATATCCGGGCGGACTTCTTGCAGGGGAATGACCTGATGGTGGAGGTGGGCGGTCATCACTTGCAGCCCGGTCTCCCCGGTGAATGGGTAATTCCCCGTCAAAGCGTTGTAGTAAACGCAACCCAGCGAGTACATGTCCGATCGCATGTCCAATTTGACACGTTCGAAATGCTCAGGGCACATGAAAAAAATCGAGCCATAGACGGCTTCGGTATTTTCGAGTTGGTCCAGCTGGGAGGCTTCGGCAAGGTTGGCTAGGCCGAAATCGACGATTTTCACTTGGAATCTACCGGAGGGCAGCCAAGTGAGCATGAGGTTGCCGGGTTTGAGGTCTCGGTGGACCAGGTTGAGTTCTTGGGCGGCGATGAGGGCTTCCTGGGTTTGCAAGGCGAGCTCATGAAAGTCCGCCCACGTTAGCGGAGCCCGCTCAATGAGTTCGTCGAGGGTCTTGCCGCTGATCAATTCCATCACCACATAAGGCCCTTGTTCATCGGTGCCGACGTCATAGACGGTGACGATATGCGGGTGTTGCAGCTGGGCGAGGGCTCCGGCTTCCCTGATGATCTGTTGCGAAGTGGCTTGCTGCTGCGCGTCCTCGCCTTCTTGCTGGATGCGCTTAATCGCCACTTCGCGGTTCATCCGCGTGTCATAGGCCCGATAGACCGATCCCATCCCTCCCTGACCGATCTTTTCCCGGATTTCGTAGCGCTCTTCCATAAATCGGGGGATGGGGATCGGTGTGTTGGACTGGGGTTAGCTGCTGGCACCATGCGGGTTCTGCCACTTACGATGCGGCTCGATCCAGCCGCTGGTTCCGGTACTGGGTCGGCGATACCCCCGCAATCCGGGCGAAGCTACGGTTGAATTGTGACAACGATTGGTATCCGACGAGGAAGGCGATTTCCGAGATCCGCACTTCGGGGCGCAGCAACTCGCGCTTGGCCCAGTCGATCCGGCAACGGTTCACATAATCGGTGAGGGTCAGGCCGGTGGAATCTTTGAAAAGCCGGCAAAAATGCGATTCACTCAAGCCAGCTTCGCGTGCCACTTGGCCCAAGGGCAGCGGTTGGTCAACATTGGCATGAATGAATTTCCGGGCGCGGGTAATGGCTGCCGGCTCGCTGCCTTCGTCGATGATGGCCAGTGATTCGGCATGTTCGCTGAGTTGTTCGGCGAAGGTTTGCAAGAGCGTCACCATGCTGTCGTAGCGTTGCGGATCCACTGCACGGGTGCTCATGTAAGCACTCTTGAGTTGGTTGATGGAGGATTCACTGAGCGTCTTGCGGCCCAGCGAGCCGAGCATTTCGGCAAATTGGGCTTCGCTGGGGATTTTGGTAAAGACCTGACCGGTTTTCAAGAATCCGACGACGGAGGCACCCATTTTGACGGGCACGGCGGTGGCGCAGAGGCCGGCAAAACAACAGCAGGTGGATGGGCCGTTGGCCTCAGCTTCGCGCATCAGGCGGCGGTTGGTATCGCGACAGGCGGTGTAGGCGTCGCTGCAGAGGTTGAGGGCCTCGCAGAATGGGCTGCGGTTGGTGGTATTTTCGTCGAGGCTCCAGTGATCAGCATCCGCTGAAACCAAGCGCAGCGGCAAGCCGGTGGTGAGGCGAAACGCGTCCTGATAGATTTTAAATCGGTCGGATTGAACAATTCTACCCAGCAGGGTATTCTCAAAGGATTTGTGAGCGTGGATCGTGGCCGGCATGTTGTCGCAATAATTGTCCTGAACGAGACTAGTGAGTTGATTCAGCTTTTTCAACCATTCTTCGCAGCAATTGCTCGAAAAATCGTTGCAACCAGCAAAATCGACACAATCGAGCTCAGCGGCATGAGGATGGCGGCGAGCAGCGGGCTCATTTGTCCGCTCATGGCAAAGCCGACGGTGGTGAGGTTATAGACCAAGGCGAAGCCGAAGGCGGAGCGGACGGCGATGGTGCGAGCGGCGGCCGTTTTGAGCAAGGGAGGCAGGAACGCGAGGCCCGCGCCCAAGGTGTAGAAATCCGCCTTGGCCTCCAGCAAACTGCGATCCACCACCGGAGTGCCAGTGACCAGCGCAGCGTCAAAAGCCAGCGCGTCATTGGCTCCGTCGCCCAAATAGAGCGTGTCTTGGCGGCTAACCAGATTGACGCGGTGGGACTTCTCTTCAGGCGAAAGGCCGCCGTGGGCTTGAGCGGCGGGCAGGCCCAGCGCCTCCGCCATGGTGGCGACCTTGTCTGGATGATCTCCAGAAAGAATATACAGGGCCAGGCCGCGGCGTTCCAAGCGGCGCAGCATGGCCGCCGCGCCGGGGCGCAGGGCTTCGCTGAACTGAAAGGCCGCCACCCATTTTCCGTCCAATCGCAATTCGCTTCCCGGCGTGGTGGCAGCAGCCTCTACCGCGCTATTGCCGGACCAGCCAGCCCGGCCCAGTGACCAGCGTCCTGCCTGGGTGTTGAGCGCCACGCCTAGCCCGGCAAACTCCTCGGGCGGGGCGGCGGGGCTCTGCGCCAGCAACTTTTGCCCTCGCATGCCCAAGGCTTCGAGCAAGGCCCGTGCCACCGGATGAAGCGAGCCGCGCGTCAGTTGTGCCAATGCCAGCGCTTCGTCGTCGTCCAACCCTGCAACAGCGGCCGGGTTTTCCAGCAGCGGCCGTTCCAAGGTCAATGTACCGGTTTTATCGAACACCACCTTTCGCACCCGCCGCAGCCGGGGCCACACGCTGGCGGTTCGAACATACACGCCCAGCCGTTCCATGGCCGTGGCAGCCAGATCGTCCGCCAGCGGAATCGCCAAGCCCAAAGCACATGGGCAAGAAACCACAAACACTGAAATCATCGCCTGCAAACCCGTCAGCCCCCTCCCCTTTGCACACCAGTACCCCAAGCCAGTCACTCCAACCAGCAGCACGAGCGACAGGTACACTCGCAGCAGGCGGGCCAATCCGGGCGACCCGCGCTCGCCCGTCGGCGCTGTCGTCAACTTCGCTAACAGTGAGTCCTCCCAGCTCTCGCCAGCTTCCATGGCCGCCGGTCCCCGGCTCAACAGGATCGCCCCGGCCGGCAGCCGCGACCCCGCCGAAAACCGCTGCGGGGCCGCCTCGCCATGGATCCACTCAAGTGAAAAATCCGCCTCGCCGGCCACCATGACGCCGCTGACCGGCAGGGCCCGCCCCTGGTCCAATAAGAACCTCAAACCCGGCAAAATCGCCTCCCGTTCCACCGGCGGTCCGTCTTGATCCAAGCGAACCACCGCCTCGGGCACAGGTTGACGGCGCACCAACCGTCGGCGGTTTTTCTCCACAGCGGAAGTTTGAAGATAGCGTCCACTCAACATCAAAAACACGAAAATCGATACAAAATCAAAGTACATGAGTCGCTCGTACCTCATGAGCCAGCCGCAGATAGAGCCCGCATAAGCCGAGAGCAAACCCAAGGCAATGGGGAGGTCAATGTGCAAGGTTCCCACCCGCAGTGAGCGCCACGCCCGTTCCATGAAGTACCCGCCGCCGACTAACATCGACAAGGTTGCCGAGGCAAATGCGATGAGCCGGAAAACCGGGGCAAATTCAAAATCGGCCGGCATATCCAAATATACTGGCAGGGTGAAAGCCATCGCGTTGAGCGCAAATGCGCCGCACAAGCCGATGCGTGCCGCCAAGCGTGCCCGTTCGTGGTCTCCGCTCACGGAGCCTGCAGGGGCGGCGACATAGCCGAACTGGCACAGTTCTCGGAGGAACGGTTCCAGGTCACAAAGTCCCGGCAGCCATTCCAAGTGCAGGCGTCCGCTGGATGGATTGGCAGCGGCACGCACTGATCCTGCCCGGCGGGCGAAGAGTTTCTCGACGAGCCAGACGCAGCCGACGCAGGAAATCCCTTCCAACGCCACCTCCATGCGTGCCGCCTCTCCTCGTTGCAGCGCCTTTCCCTCCGCCTCCGCCACCTTCGTCCCCAGCCAGGAAAAATCGTGCTCTTCAAAGGGTCGGCTCCTCACCGGGGCAACCGCCAGTCCTTGCTTGAGGTCGTAAAACTGCTCAAACCCGTTCTCCTCGATCATCGCCGCCACAAACTCACAGCCCCGGCAGCAATACCGATCCCCTGCGCCCGTCTGCCGCGCATACTCTGTCCCGCAATGCTCACAACTTGCCATCGCCGCGACCATCACCCAGTTTCCCATTTCCGCCAAGCCAAGACTCGCGTCCTGTCCAGCGCGGCCACCAGAGAGCGACATAAATTTTCATCAGGGCGGAAATTTTGTGCTTGTACTAGCAAGTCGGGATTTGCTTGCTTGCGTGGCATGAGCGACCAATGGCACTTATTAAACAACGGGCAGCAGTATGGACCCTACAGCGAAGATGATTTGCTGCAGTTCGTGCGGGAAGGACGCATTGTGCGTGATTCGCTGCTGTGGACCGAGGGTATGCAAGGCTGGGTGGCCGCCTCAACCCTTGAGGGATTGTTCCCTCAGGTGGTCCCAGCCATACCTCTAGCCATAGCCGTTCCCCAGGCACCGGCTATTCCACGCCCGGTGGCCGCCGGCACCCTCACCGCCCCGACTCCCCAACGCGCCACCTCGCCAGGCAAGGCCGCCACCCAACGGACAGCCCCGGCCGGCAAGGCATCGACGCAGCGCGGGCAGACGACCAAACAATCCACTCGTGCGATGCCAAGTGGCCCCTATCCGACGCTTCGCATCAAGCCGGCGAGTTTCGAGTTGTTGCTGGCATTGCTAGGCAGCGTGGTGACGCTGATGGCCATTGCCATCTGGGCGCAGCGGACCATCGATCAATCTGATGTGGCCGCGCAAGCCACCCAGACGCTCTGGCTGAAGTTGATGTGGGCGGCGGCGGCCGGTTGCCTGATCGGCTGGATCGCAGTCAATGCTATCTATCTGCACCGCATCTGGCTCACCTTGCAGTATGCCAAGCCGCGCACCACTCCGGGCAATGCTGTCGGTCTGCTGCTCGTGCCCCTCTTTAATTTGTATTGGACCTTCGTGGCATTCTATGGCCTGGCACAGGATTGGAACCGCATCACCGCCCGCTACCCGGATCTGAACCGCGCCCCCAAGCTCAACGAGGGATTGTTCCTAGCCTTCTGTTGTTGCTCGATCTTGGTGCCCCCGGTGGCCATGATCCTATGGTTCCCGGTGATGCTTCAAATCTGCCAGGCTATCAGTTTCATGGCCCTGCCCCCACGCCATCGCGCCTCCTTGTCGCGCTCAAAGTGATCCCATCGGGCAAATGGGTTTGCATTGGATTTTTTTGAGTCATGGCGGATTAGGGTTGCGGGAATGGCGTGGCTTGCTACTTCGTGCGCATCGACCCAGCACTTTTCATCACCGGTCTCGGCGCTCTCTCCGCCCTCGGCGAATCCGTGGCGCAACACCATCGCGCCGTCGCCGACCAATATGTGCCATTTCAGCCGCTGGGCAAATTGCTCGGACCTGATAGCCCGCATGCGGCTCGGCCTGCAGCATGGATTGCCGCACGAGGCTTGCTGAACCATCGCAAATGGAGTCCGGTGACGATGGCGGCCTTGCATGTGGCCAGGCAGGCCATCAGTGATGCCGGTTGGGGCCCGGCGGAGTTAAAGGATGCCGCGCTGGTCGTAGGCACAAGCCGCGGCAATGCAGCCGGTTGGTTAGGCCCGTGGCCCGGACGACGGCCGTTCCGGCTGATGGCGGCGAGCAATACCATTCATAGCGAACCTGCCGCTGCCATCAGTATTGAGTTTGGCATGTGCGGGCCCAACCAAGTGCTTGCCAGTGGTTGTTCAGCCGGCTTGGACGCGTTAGGTATAGCGCTGCTGATGGTGCGTGGCGGCATGGCTCCTCGGGCGCTGGCGGTGGCGGTGGACTTGCCGCTGGTTCCTTTGCTGTTGGACAACTATGCCATGTCCGGGTTGCTAGCCGCCAGCATGGATTGCAATCCATATCATCCCTTGAGCGCTGGTTTCGTGCCCGGTGAAGGTGCCGCAGCGATGACGCTGGAGCCCTCGAATGCAGGAACTTGCCCGCAATTATTGCATTATGCCTGCAATGCTGACGCTTGTGACCCGGTGGGCATTCCCGCCGATGGCGGGCGCACTCCGGAGTTGTTGCATCAGGCACGGCTCCTGACCCATCCGCCCGTCGCTCTGTGCCCGCATGCTACGGGCACAGCGGTCCAAGCCACCGCCGATCCAGCGGCGTTTGACCGGGCGTTCCCCGACATGCGTCCGACGTTGCATTTGCTCAAGCCATTCGTTGGCCACACCATTGGAGCCAGCGGTTTGTTAGAAAGTGTGATTCTGGCATGTTTCCTGCGTGACGGCAAATTGCCATGCAACCGCTCCGGGTTGCACGCGCCACACGGCTATGTGTTGCCCGAGACAATCCTTGAAGCCACCGGACCCGTATATAAACTCGCTCACGGCATGGGCGGCCACAACTCCTTAATCGCAATCCAACCCTCATGAATCCTTCAATCTCATTAGAAGTCTCCGTCGATGATCAACGCCTGGATGTGTTCGAGGCGAAGCGTCGCTTGCGCAGCTATCCGGTTTCCACCGGCACCAAAGGCGTGGGCTTTGCTGTGGGCTCTTTTCGCACGCCACTGGGGCGATTTCGGGTGCTGGAGAAGCTCGGCGCGGGTGCCGAACCGGGCACGGTCTTTCGCTCAAGAGTGGCTTGCGGCATCTGGCAGCCGGGCGATGTGGTGACTGATGATTTGGTGCTCACCCGCATCCTTCGCTTGGATGGCATGGACCCCGAGAATGCCAATACTCTCGAGCGCTGCATCTATATCCATGGCACCAATCGCGAGGATCTCATCGGGCGTCCGGCAAGCCATGGTTGCATCCGATTGCTCAATAAGGATATGCTTGAGTTATTTGAGTTGGTGTCTCCAGGTGCCGAGGTTTTTATTCATCCGCCCCACCAGTGCCGGGGCAAACTCATCTTCCTGGATTGCGATTCAACCCTCTCCAAAATTGAGGGGATTGATGAGTTGGCACGAGTGCGCGGTCCCGAGGTCTATGCCGAAGTTGTGGCCCTCACGCATGCCGCTATGAATGGCGAAGTGCCCCTTGATGAGGTGTTTGCCCGCCGCATGAATATCATCCGTCCAGACCGGGCGGCGTGCGAACAGGTCGCTGCGCTCTATGTGGCCGCACTCACGCCAGGCGCTCCCGAGTTGATCCAACAACTCAAGACACATGACTGGCTGCCAGTGATTCTCTCCGGTGGCTTCGCTCCTCTCATCGCTCCCTTGGCCCGGCACCTTGGCATCGATCATCTGGAAGCTGTGCCACTCGAATTGGATGCGTCTGGCAACTATGCCGGCTATGGTAAGAGCTATCCTACCACCCGCAATGGCGGCAAAAACCAGATCATCCGCGAGTGGCGGCAAGCCATCTTGCCCCAGCGCGTGGCCATGATGGGTGATGGCATGTCCGATTTGGAAACCCTGCCAGACGTCGATGTGTTCATCGGCTTCGGCGGTGTCATCGCTCGTCCCCGCGTCAAACAGGGGGCTCAACATTGGATCGATAACATGACTGATTCACAGACTCTGCTTGCTATGCTCGATGGCTATTAGCATGTTATCTCGTGAATCCATCCTGTTATCAATTACTTTGAAAATGTGTAACTTTTCTCTTGTGAAACTTAATTGCCCTGATATGTTCCCCGCGACATGAGTGCAATTCCAAAGAAAACTACTACCAAGGGCATCCGATATACTGACGCCCAGAAACAAGAAGTCATCAATTTCGCTAACAAGTGGAATGCTGACAAAGGCCGGGGCGGACAAGCCGAAGCCGCGAGAAAATTTGGCACCTCGGTGCTTACGGTCGCCGGTTGGCTCAAGGCCGGTGCAGAACCCAAGGCTGCCAAGGCCGCCGCTCCTGCCAAGGCACCCAAGATTGTGAAGATCGTGAAGGTCGTGAAGGTTGCCAAGGTTGCCAAAGCAGCCGCCACACCTGCGGTCAAGCAAGACGCCCCTCAAGGCAAGCGCTATACAGATGCGCAGAAGCAGGAAGTCGTTGCTTATGTGCTGGAAGTTAACACTGCCAAGGGCCGTGGTGGCTTGAGTGCCGCCGTCGCCAAGTACAACGTTTCTCCGCTGACCATCAGTGGCTGGGTCAAAAAAGCTGGCGTGGCAACCAAGGCTCCTAAAGCCGCTAAAGCACCCAAGGCTCCGAAAGCTCCCAAAGCTCCGAAAGCTCCCAAAGCTCCGAAGGCTCCTAAAGCCGTTAAAGCCGCAGCGCCTGTGAAGGTGGCGAAGGTGAAGGCTCCTGCCACTGGCGGCCTGAGCGCCAAGGTGGCTATCGCCATCGGCAATCAGGTTACCAAGTTGGAGAAGCAACTCACCAAGTTGAAGCTGACCATCGGTAAGCTCTAATCTTATCAAGAAAACCAAACCAATTCGATTCATACAAGCCGTCTCCCGTTCAATCGGGAGACGGCTTTTTTATGAATCTCATGGCGGGGGGGCCACTGGTATCTTGGCCACGATTTTTCGCTGTGCGGTGAATGGTCATACCTGTTAGCCCCCACCCCACGCCACCGCCACTGCTGCCGGGTTTGGGTCAACTGACAAAAAACCGTATTTTTTCTATTGCATTGGTTGGGGAAGATATTCTAGGTCAAGCGCGGCCCACCCTATAGGGTCATTTGCGTTGTTAACCGAGTTGATTGATCCCGCCATGTCTGAAACCATCTCCTATCCCCAAGTCTGCCAGATGCTATTGGCCGCCGTCGAACAAATCCGCGCCAACCACGAACAACTCTCCCGCCTCGACGCCGCCGTGGGCGATGGCGACCACGGCAGTACCATCCTGCGCTGCATGGAAGCTGTCTCAAAGGCCATAGCCGATGCTCCCGGTAACGAGCTCAAACCGCTACTCGCCAAAATCTCCTGGGATGTGATGGACTGCGATGGAGGATCGACCGGTCCCCTGCTTGGCTCGTGGTTCATGGGCATGAGCGCCGCCGCCGGAGAAGCCGCCGAGCTCGACTGCACAGCGCTGGTGGCGATGATGAACGGCGGTATTCTCAAACTCGCCAAGCAGAGCCGCGCGGTCGTCGGTGACAAAACCATGATGGACGCGTTCCTGCCTGCGCTTGATGCGCTGTTAGCCGCCGCTCCTTCGGGCGACATCCGCCTGGCTCTCCGGCAAGCCGCCGCCGCCGCCGCCGAAGGGGCCGAGGCCACCAAGCAATTTCGCGCCAAATTCGGCCGTGCCCGCAACCTCGGCGAACGGGTCATCGGCCACGTCGATCCCGGCGCTGTGTCCGTTTCCCTTATATTCAAGGGCTTTAGCGAGGCGCTTTGAACCACTCACCTAAACTAACACACCAACACCATGGCTGAACTAGACAACACCAAGGATGCCAACGATTATGGCATCGGCATCCCCGTCAAACAACATCCGTTTTTCCTCAAGGGCCTGGAGCATGCCGACTGGGGCATCAAGGATCGTTTGAGCCGCATCTTCAACCCGACGTCCGGCAACACCGTGATGCTCGCCTTCGACCACGGCTATATCATGGGCCCCACGTCCGGACTGGAACGCATGGATCTGACAATCACCCCGCTCATCGAATACGCCGATTGCATCATGTGCACTCGCGGCGCATTGCGCTCGATCGTGCCGCCCACATCTAATAAGCCGGTTTCGCTCCGATATTCTGCCGGCACCACCGTGCTCACCGATCTTAACGACGAGTGCCTCCTCGATATTGAGGACGCCATCCGCGTTAATGCTTCGGCGCTGGCCATCATGGTTGCCATCGGCAGCAAATACGAGGCCGTCACTATCAAGAACTTGATCCGCACCGCTGATATGGGCGCAAAATACAGCATCCCCACTCTCGGCGTAACCGCTGTTGGCAAGGAACTCGTCCGCGATTCCCGCTACCTCGGGCTGGCCAGCCGCATCTGTGCGGAAAACGGTGCTACCTTCGTCAAAACCTACTATTGCGAGACTGGCTTCGAGCAAGTGGTGGCCGCCTGCCCGGTACCCATCGTCATCGCCGGCGGAAAAAAACTTCCCGAGGACGAAGCCCTCGAGTTCGCCTACCAGGCAATCCAACAGGGGGCTGCCGGGGTCGATATGGGCCGCAACGTGTTCCAGTCCGATCACCCGATCGCCATGATCCAAGCCGTGCGTGCCGTCGTCCACGACAAACTCACCCCTAAGGACGCCTTCGACCTCTACAACACGCTCAAACACCAGCATTAGCCCGAGCCCGGCACGCATCGGCCAAAATGCAAATTTTTTTCTATTGCGTTGGGCTGCTGTCTGACTAATCTGCTGCCGAAAGGTGGCCGTGTGGTTGGGCTATCTGAGGGGCTGGGTGTGAGCGTCGGCCCCGTCACACATGACCACAAACCAACAAATCAACATGAATATGACCCGTCGCAACCACCTGCAACTGTTGGCCGCAGCCGCAGGCACCGCCGCACTTAGCAGCGTCCTCAGCCTGGCCAAGGAAACCACCCCCATGAACCCCAAGAAAATCACCCTGCCGAAGTATAAGAACGCCGACTTTTATGTGGACGGCAAGTTCCAACCGGAAGTCGCCAAAAAGGCCTACCTCGATATGATGGCAGCCCACGGCTACGACATCCATCTCGAAAACGAGAAAAAATGGGCTTCCCCATTTTGGTACACCGATTTCGGTCTCGGCGATTTTGTCAATGTCGGCATGGGCGGCGTGTTCTGGGTCAATTCCCAAGAAGCCAATTACTTTGCCCATGAGATATTCCTCCTGCCGGGCCAGATGATCGTCGAGCACGGCCACACCGAGACGGACAAGGGCAAAGCCAAAATGGAAAGCTGGCATCCGCGCAACGGCAGCATTTATTGCTTCGGCGAGACCGGCGGTGATATCCCGGCTGGCGTGGTCCTGCCCAAGAGCCAGGAGAAGTTTATCACAGTGAAGAAATGCACCGAAGTGAAGGCCGGCGACATCCTCGCGCTCAACCGCCTCACCGCCAAACACTTCATGATGGGTGGCCCATCCGGTGCCATCGTCGCCGAATACGCCAGCTTCCATGACGGTGCCGGCCTGGTCTTCACCAATCCCGATGTGAAGCTGTAATTGATCCACCCACAGCGACCCCGCATGAAAAAGGAATTTCACCACATCGGTATTCCCACGTCCGAGCCCCGGCCTAACGAGATCTATCTGGAAAGCATCCAACTCTACATCACCGATGCGACCCAAAGCCCGCATCGCATCGAGTGGACGCGCGCCGAGCCCGATTGCCCGTTCCCCGAGGTGCTCAAGACCACCGCTCACGTGGCCTACAGCGTGGACAATCTGGAAGAAGCCATCGCAGGTCACGAGGTCATCTGGGCACCCTTCGAGCCCCTGCCCGGCATCCGCTGCGCCTTCATCCTTGATGACGGCGCGCCGGTTGAATTCCTTGAGTTTGCCAAGTAAGCAACCCCCAATGCATTTACCATTATGGCTATGAAGAAATTTATCAATGACCCCAAAGACCTCACCAAAGAGCTGCTTGAGGGGTTCGCCATCGCTCACGGCGATATCGTCACCGTCAAGTCCGACAAAATCGTCTGTCGCGCCAAGCCCAAGCCGGCCAGCAAGGTCGCCATCGTTACCCTCGGTGGCGCAGGCCATGAGCCCGCACTTAGCGGCTTTGTCGGCGAAGGAGCGCTGGATTTCAGCGTCGTCGGTGACATTTTCGCCGCGCCGGGACCGCCCAAGGTGTTGGAAGCGCTGCGCCTCGCCAAGCGCGATGCTGGCATCCTCTTCGTCGTGCTCAATCACGCCGGCGACGTCATGAGCGCCGACATGGCCGCCGAGATGGCTGACCAGGAAGGGATCCTCTATCGGAAAATTGTGACCCACGAGGACATTGCGCCGGGTGCCGACGCTCCGGCCGAAGACAAGCGTGGCTTGGTCGGCTGTTGCCCGTTATACAAGGTTGCTGGAGCAGCGGCGGAAGCCGGCAAAAGCCTCGACGAGGTGTATGCCATCGCCAGCCGCTTCAATGATAACATGGCCACTCTGGCAGTGGCCATGCGCACCGCCACCCATCCAGCCAGCGGCCAGACCATCTTCGAACGTGCCGAGGATGAAATGGAAGTCGGCATGGGCCAGCACGGCGAGGCCGGCACCGGTCCTAGCAAAATCCTCAGTGCCGACCAGACTGCCGAGTTGATGTGTTCGCGGCTGGTTGCCGCTGTTAAAGCCAAAGCAGGCGACCGCCTTCTTTTGGTCATCAACGGTGCTGGTGCCACCACGCTCATGGAGATGTATATCGTGTTGCGTGGCTGTAAAAAGTACCTCGACACCCAGGGCATCAGCATCGCCGCATCTCATTGCGGCGAATGGCTCACGGTGCAGGAAATGGCCGGGTTCCAGATGTTCGCCGCCAAAATGGACGACGAGTTGCTGGAATACTACAACGCTCCTTGCCAGACACCGGCTCTGACGGTTAGGTAAGAAGTTGGCCTCAGCGAAATGCGGGGGCACCGTCTCAGTAAAATCAATCGTCATGCGGTTACGGGCTTAATTGCTCACGTGGGACGAAAATGGGGATAAATGATATTTGATACAATTGAGTTGCTGATTTCGTACCGGCAACTTCCGAAGCTCCGGCTTGGGGGAAATCCCCATTCCGGAGCAACTGTGTTTACTAAAAAACGTCTATGAAAAATCTGAAGTCAATGATTGGCAAAGCCGCTGTGCTGGCTTTGATAGGAACTGCGACTGCCAGCAGCAACTTGTTGGCGGCAACGTCACAGGTGAAGCTCGGTCCGTGGCACACGAGCGGCCCCTTGAAGGCGCAGGCATTTGCTGATGGGTTCTTCCCGGAAAAGGGGATTGATCTGGCGGCCAAAGCTGCGGACGGCAAGGCCCTGTGGACGGCACATCCTGAATGGAGCGACGGCAAGGCCCAGGAATTGCCCGCCGACGGGCGGGTCTCGACCTATCTGTTCCGGACGCTCACGGTTGAGAAACCGGCCCAAGCGTCAGTGAGTCTCGGCAGCGATGATGGACTGGAAGTCTGGCTCAACGCCAAGAAACTCCTCTCGCAAGACGTCGCTCGCGGCGTCTCACCGGATAGCGCCATCGTGATCCTCGACCTCCAAGCCGGCGAAAACAAGTTGCTGCTCAAAATCCACAATCAAAGCGGAAGTCATGGGTTCTACTTTGCGCTTGGGGCTAGCCAGACCCGCCTTGCGCCTGCCAGCGCCAAGGAGTTTCCGGTGCTGCGCGGCGTGCCAACCACCCGCGACGCGCTCGAAGATATGGTCGCCACCAACGGTGCCAAATTCCCCAAGGGCAGGGAGTTGCTAGCCCGCCTCGCCGAGTTGGAAAAATCCATCAAGGACGCGGAAACCGCCTTGGCTGCCGGTGATCAGGGGGCCAAACAACGCATCCAGGAACTGGCTAACACGTTTGCCACCTTCCAGCGCGATGCCTTGCTCGCCAACCCCGTGATCGATTTCGACAAAATGCTGCTGGTCAAACGCAGCGCTAACAACCTCGAACTGCCCCAAAACTGGCAATCCAACGCAGCCATCGGCAAACAGTGCGATAACGAAATCGACGTACTCTCCCCAATCGGCCCGCAGGGCACACTCACCACCCTCCTGAAGCCAGAAAACCATGGCTTCGTGGGCGACATGAAACTGGATTTCGGCGGCGACAAATTGCTGTTCTCCATGCCCGGCAAAAATGACCGCTGGCAGGTCTGGGAAATTAAGGCCGACGGCAGTGGACTGCGCCAAGTGACCCCCGGCGATGAACCCGATGTGGACAACTTCGAACCTTGCTATCTGCCCAGCGGCCAAATCCTCTTCACCTCCACCCGCGGCTTCCAGGGCGTACCTTGTGTCGGCGGCGGCGACGCGGTCGCCAATATCTGCAAAATGAATGCCGATGGCTCCGGCATCCGCCAGTTGTGCTTCGATCAGGACCAAGATTGGTGCCCGACCGTGCTCAACGATGGCACCGTCCTCTACACCCGCTGGGAATACTCCGACACCCCGCATTACTTCACCCGCATCCTCTTCCGCATGAACCCGGATGGCTCCGGTCAGATGTCCTACTACGGTAGTAATTCCTATTGGCCTAACTCGTTTTTCTATGCCAAACCCGTCCCTAACCATCCAACCAAACTCATCTCAGTCATCTCCGGCCACCACGGCGTGCCTCGCATGGGCGAACTGATTTTGTTCGACCCCGCCAAGGGCCGCTTTGAGGCCGATGGTGTGGTGCAACGCATTCCCGGTGCGGGCCAGGAAGTCAAACCCATCGTTGCTGACGGTCTCTGCGATGGCTCATGGCCAAAGTTCCTGCATCCCTATCCGCTCAGCGATAAGTACTTCCTGGTCTCCAGCCAACTCACTCAAGGTGCCAAATGGGGTGTCTATCTGGTGGATGTGTTCGACAACATGACCCTCATCAAGGAACAGGACGGCTTTGTTATGTTTGAACCCATCCCACTGCGCAAGTCCACCCGCCCTCCGGTCATTCCCGACCGCGTCGATCTGACCAAAACCGATGCCACCGTCTATCTGGCAGACATCTATCAGGGACCGGGGCTCAAGGACGTGCCGCGCGGCACCGTCAAGAAGATGCGCCTTTATGAACCGCACTTTGCCTATCAGGGGATGGGCGGCCATATCAATGTAGGCATCGACGGCCCGTGGGACGTCCATCGGATCCTTGGCACCGTGCCGGTGGAGGCCGACGGCTCAGCCAGCTTCAAGGTACCTGCCAACACGCCGATTGCGGTTCAACCGTTAGATGCGGAAGGCAAGGCGATCCAGTTGATGCGCAGTTGGTACACGGCGATGCCTGGTGAGAGTTTCTCATGCATTGGTTGCCACGACACCCAGAACGCGATTCCTCCGAGCAAGCCCACCATTGCCAGCCAGCGGCCGGCCTCAGCCATCACTCCGTGGTATGGCCCGGCTCGCGGCTTCGATTTCAAACGTGAGGTGCAACCGGTATTAGACAAATACTGTGTGGGTTGCCACAAGGAAGGTGCTCAGCCAGTCAACGGCCAGGCGGTGGCAGACTTCACCGCCAAGAAAGACAATGGCGAGCGTAACTTCACCAAATCTTACATTGCGTTGCATCCGTTTGTGCGCCGCCCGGGTCCGGAAAGCGACTATCATCTGCAAAAACCCCTGGAGTATCACGTCGATACCAGCGAACTGATGCAGATGCTCAAACGCGGCCACTACAACGTGAAGCTCGACGCCGAGGCTTGGGATCGCCTCATCACTTGGATCGACCTCAACGTGCCCGACCACGGCACCTGGACCGAGCACGTCAATGGTGCCCGGCCGGTGATGCAACGGCGCATCGACATGCTCGCGAAATATGCCAACCGCTGTGGTGATCCGGAAGCCATTCCAGAACCGACCAACCAGGAGCCTATCAAGTTCATTGCTCCGGCACCGCTGCCGCCGCGTTGACCATGTCAAGCTTCCGCCGGACGATCGGCCAGAGCGCCTTGTCGATCACTCGGGCCGCCTTCGTGTTCGCGCCGTGGAACAGATCCGCCGCCGTCGCGTTCGTGAAGGTCT
>CAIQXC010000332.1 GCA_903875675.1 Akkermansiaceae bacterium | reverse complement strand
CATCCACCATCCACCATCCACCATCCACCATCCACCATCCACCATCCACCATCCACCATCCACCATCCACCATCCATGAACCTCTGCCGCCAGACGGCCACTGGGATCCCGCGTGATGCCATGCGCGGATTCGCCTTGGTCATCACTCTCTCGTTGATGGTCCTGCTCACGCTTCTCGCGGTGGGCTTGCTCTCGTTGTCGAGTATCTCCCTGCGCACGTCTGACAAGTCCCAGGCGGTCAACACCGCGCGGCAGAATGCCCGGATGGCGTTGATGCTCGCCATCGGGGAACTCCAGCGCTATGCCGGCCAAGACCAGCGCATCACCGCCACCGCTGACATGGCCTCCGCCGCGAACGGCTTGCCGCTCGCGGCGGGCAGGCCGCCGTTCAACGACAAGTCCATCAACAACCAGTCCAAGGGCCTCTCCGCCCTCCAACCCGGCACCCGCTACTGGACCGGAGTCTTCGCTAACAAAGACACGCCCGCCTCCATTTTCACCCGAACCCCCAGCCCCACCATCGTCCACTGGCTCGTTAGCGGCAACTCAACCACCTATCCGAAAGGTGGCCCTGTCATCCGTCCGTCCGACGCCAGCTATGCAGTCGGCCCTAACGGTGCTGCCGCCGATGCCACCAAAGCCGTTGTCCTGGTCGGCAAGAATTCCGTGGGTGGCGGCCCTGCAGCCATGGACCGCTACGTCGCCGTGCCGCGGGTCGTGGTTTTTGGCAAGGACTCCGCCAAACCCGCAGGCGGATTCGCTTGGTGGGTCGGTGATGAAGGCGTCAAAGCCATGATCAACGGCGACAAAACATCCGAAGACCCGTCCAATTATGCGTCTCTAACGGCCCAGCGACGGGGCTGGGAAACCGTTGACGGATTCGCCGCCTACCCAACCCCGGATTCAGCCGCCCACAGGGCACTCCCGAAAGTCGTCACCCTGAACGAGACCGCATTGCTCATTCCCGGCGTTGGCACCCGCGCGCTCCAGAACATTTTCCACTCCGCCACAGCCCTGAGTCGCGCCGTCCTAACAGATCCGTTGAATGGCGGCACCAAAATTGACCTCACCGCGATTCTTGCAGACCCGCTGCCGACCTCCAAAGCGCTCGCCAGCATCGCCAACTATCCGGTCAAGGGCACCAACATCATCCCTAGCAGCGCGGCCCCGACGATGAAGGCACCCAAATGGGACGCCCTCAAGGAGTTTCATGATCGCGCGAAGTCCCTCGAAAACGGATCGCTCGTCGTCAAGGCTGCCACTTCCGATACCACAGCCGCCATCGCCCCGATCATCACCGATTTCCGCATCCTCATGGGGGCTAAAATTATCACAAAATCCGCCGATTCCTTCAATATCAACCCCTGCGGAAAGATCGCCATCACCCTCGCCAATCCCTATTCCAGCCCGCTGAAATGGAAAACCAATCTCGATATCGAATTGTGTGCCGATACCCCGCCGGGCAACCTCCTCTCCTGCATCTGGAGCCTCGGCGCCGTCGCCGCCTTCCTGCCCAAGGATGTCACCTCCCCAGCCGTGTTCAACAAGGCGCTTTTCCGCATCAAGCCCGCCGGCCTCGCCCCCGGCGAAGCCCGCGCCTACACTATTAGCACTCATGTCCTTCGCACCGTCAATAATGGTGCATCTAGCATAACGATCGATTTTGTGCCCGTCGACCCCTACAGCGTGAGCAATTTCAACAATTGCATCGAATTGGAAAACCCCACAATCTATTCAAGTATTCCGTTCATCGACGAACGCGAAGAATGGCAAACATCCTGTGTCACGGTCGAATTGCGCCCAGCTGGTTCTTCTAACATTCTTCGACGGGTCGAGCGCTTTGAACTCGATCAATGCCAGTGGCCTGCGGTCGGGCGCACCTTCACCAACGCGGAGGCCGCCCAACTCACCGAACCTTTCCCGCTGTTATGCCATAGCTTCCAAATCAGCCAGCCCGGCGAAATGTATATCAATTACATGCCCGCCTCCTTTGAGATGGGCCAACGCAGTTCCACCTTGCGAACCTTTGCCGACTTCAACCTCCAAGCCACCCACGTTCGCAAACCTATCACCAGTTACAACCCTCCACCGTATTTCACGGAATGGACTAACAGCACATCCTTGCTGCCCCCGATCCAGCCCCTTCAGCCTACCGACCACGGCGGTGAAACCGGCACCACCTTCACCCGCAATCTGCCGCTCTCGCCTATCCACTGGGGGCGCTCCCCCCTCGTCGGCAGCGCTAAAACCATCCTATTCAGCGTCCCTGCCCAACTCGCCTCGCTCGCCCAGCTCCAACACGCCGACCTCACCGGCGATGACAAATTCGCCTCGATCGGCCACCAACCCGGCAACGCCGTCGGCAATTCCTACGCCTCCCCATTCGTCAAACGCAAGGCCGTCTCCCAATCCCGCAGCGACTATCAAATCATCGGCGCCCCCAACCCGACAGCTGCCAATCTAACCAGCACCAACTACTATGACATCTCCTATCTGCTCAACGCCTCACTTTGGGATAGCTACTTTTTCTCAACCCTCCCCCGCGGCTCTGGCAGCAGCGGCAGCGCCATTCCAGAGAATCCCTCCCTCATCGTGCTGGACGCCAATGACCCGTCGGGCCAGCTCATGGATCCGGTCGCCGCAGCCTCGCAACTCATGCTCGACGGTGCCTTCAACTGCAATTCCACCGACAAGAACGCCTGGAAAGCCTTCCTCGCCAGTGCCAAGGGCTTCAAACACCGCGCCGACTCCTCTGCCAATCCCGACGCCGCCTTCCCCCGCACACTCGAGCAAATCACCCCGTCCGCCAACCCACCCAGCGGCCACGACGCGGATTCCTTCTCCGGTTTCCGCCGCCTAACCGACAAACAACTCGATGACCTCGCCGGGGAAATCGTCAAACAAGTCCGCCTCCGCGGCCCCTTCCTCTCCCTCTCACATTTCATGAACCGATCTCTAGCCGATCTATCAACCCAGCCGGGCCCCACCCGCTGCGGCCCCCTCCAGTACGCCATCGACGAGAGTGGATCCAACATCAACTTCGCCGGTAACAAAAAAGCATTCTCCCGCATCAACGTCACCGCCGACAAGGTCACCTTGCTGGAAAAACAAGGTGCTCCCCGCGCCGACTACGACGGCACTCCTGGCAACTTTGAATTCACTGGCGGCAACATCCCCAATGTGGATCCGGCCAACCCGGATTGGGCAGCCACCTCCGCCGCGATGAACTACGGCGCGGTGGCGAGCATCGTGGCGGACCGCGAAATGCTCAAGGATGCCAAGTACAAACCCGAACAAGGGTATCGCTCCACCGGCATCCCCGGTTGGCTTACCCAAGCCGACGTCCTTCAAGTCATCGGCCCGTCCCTCACCGCCCGCTCCGATACATTCCGCATCCGCACCTTCGGCGAAGCTCTTGACTCTAACGGAAAAACCGCCGCCAAGGTGTATTGCGAGGCAATCGTCCAGCGGATTCCTTCCTACGTCGATCCCGCCAACGCGCCTTCCGCCCGGGGGACCACTCTGTCTAACATGAACAAATCCTATGGCCGTCAAATCCAAATCGTCGCCTTCCGCTGGCTGTCCCCCAATGAGATCTAACATTATTAGCCTTGCCTGCCTATGGTTGCTGGCTGCCCCCATGGCTGCCCAGCAGAATGATCATGTTGCTTTGAAGATCGACGTTGTCGCCTGGGGCAACGAGATCAAGGGCTTGTCCTTCAAACCCGGCTCCGGCAAAGCCGCTATCACCGCACTGAGTTTCCGCTATTCCACGCCCGTCACCTATTCCGGTCCCGTCGTCATGGAGGTCTATCAATCCGATAATGTCACGGCCGCCCCCGTCGGTCCCGCCGTGAAATACCCGGCAGCAGGCAGGCTCATCCCTCAAAACCCGTTCGGCACCGGAGAGGCGGCCGATTCCTCCACCAATGCTTCGCCCAAACAGGGGCTTGCCTTGGAACTAGAAAGACGCCGCAAAAAAGAGCCCACGCTCGTCGCCCTCGCCGTCTTGCCTGGCGGCGACTGCCGCCACGCCACCGTGCTTTTGGCACCCGCCGAAGCAGGCACCTTCACCTCCTACGTCATCGACGACGACCCATCCAAGCTACCCGTCGGGCAGTTGCGCATCCAGAACCTCAGCCCGTTTTTGGTCGCTATGCGCTGCAACGGCGAGCCCGCCCGGCAACTCAAAACCCGCGATGCCATCCTCGTTCCTGCCGTCAGGGATCATCTCATCTATGAACTTGCCTATAAACTCGATGACGTATGGAACGTGCAGGAAAATAACGTCATCCCGGTCCGCCCTAACGAGCAAACCCAGATAATCATCCTTAAGAGCGATCACTCCTTCTTCCTCGCCTCTGACGGGTCCCGCAGCGGCTTCCTCCAATTCATCACCCTCCGCCGCAGCCCCGACACCCACTGAAGCCGTCAGCCGCCTGCGTTGAAATCCTCGTTTTCCAATATTTTCATCCATTCATTCAAACACCGCTTGGCCCGGCCACCCTCCATGGTGGCGCTATCCAACTCAAAAACATAACTCCCGTAATTGGCACATCATGACAACTAAAATATCCGTCGGATCGCTCGTGCTATCATCTATTCTCCTAACTGCAGGTGCCCTGTCTGCCGCCACCTCAGGCGTTGAAGCCGCCACGGCGAACCCGGCCCTGGAGACGGCTCTCGCGGCGCACAACGTCGTGTGGGACACTCCCAGCAAGGATGCGCACGGCTCGATGCCACTAGGCAACGGCGATGTCGGCATCAATGCCTGGGTCGAGGAGACCGGGGATCTGGTGATGTATGTGAGCAAGACCGATGCTTGGGATGAAAACGCACGTCTCTGCAAGATCGGCCGACTGCGCGTGACGCTCGATCCGCCGCTCACTCCCAAGAACGGCTTTCGCCAGGAACTCAAACTCCGCGACGGCGTCATCGAAATCACATCCAAAATTCAAAATCAACCCGCCAAAATATCCCTCTCGGTGGACTCCGACCAACCCGTGGTTCGCGTTGACGCGGAGGCGACCGTGCCTGTGAGCTGCCGCGCAAAGGTGGAATTGTGGCGATTGCGCGAGCGTCCGCTGGATCCTCAGGAGGATTACGGCTACGGCGACGACAAAAGCCCGATCGCGGTGGCCAGCAAACTCACGGTGCTGCCCGACGTGGTGGCTGCCACCGCCGCAGCCCAGGTCGTTTGGTACCACCGCAACACCCGCTCCATCTATCCGGTGTGTCTGCAAGTGCAGCACCTCGACGCCTTGATAGGCAAGTTCACCGACCCTTTGCTCAATCTCACATTCGGTGCCAGCCTGCGCGGTGTGGGTATGGTCAAAGACGGCGAGATGGCGATCAAATCCTCCAGGCCGGCCAAGCGCCAGCAATTGTCGGTGTGCGTCCTGGCCCAACGCACGGAGACGCCTGACGCCTGGCTCAAGGACGTGGAAATGCTTGAAAAGGCGGCATTCCGGCGGACATTTGACCAGGCCCGACTAACATCATCCGCGTGGTGGCAGGCGTTCTGGAACCGCAGCTGGGTGTTTGTGGATGAGCATGCTGATGCCGCTAAGAGCGCTGCCAATTCCGCGACGCCTTCGCTGGTGACGCAGGGTTAT
>CAIQXC010000331.1 GCA_903875675.1 Akkermansiaceae bacterium | reverse complement strand
GGCCAGCAACTCAATATCGTCGCCGGCGGCGTGGAAGCTCACGGAGGCGAAAGATGCCTGGCGCTTGCGGATTTTGCGCCGGGTGTCTGACGCGGCTTTGTCGAGGGTGCGCCAGGCTCGGGCTAGCCGTGCCCCTCTTGCTGCTGACGCTTTTCACTTGGCACTTCTAAACTCCCTCAAGGCAGAGCACCCGACTAGACGGTCCATGGTCTTGGGAGTAAACACCTTGCCCTTGGTGTGCAGAATCAATTGCTGCATGTCGGCACGCCGCACATCCATTGGCGCGAGAGGTCGAGCATCCACTCCCGTGGCGAGCCCTGTTCGGCGAGCACTGCGATTTTATCGCGCAAGGTGCTCACCTCCGGCACCCGGTCGAGCCCGACCACCTTGCCCAGTTCACCGGGCGGCAGATGCCGCAGCCCTTCCGGTCGGCGGATGCGTGCTAGTGCCATGGAGCCCAATACGATGAGAATGTGCATGGCACTGTAAAATCCCTTGGGCAGCGACAGGTGCTTGTCCAAGCCGCTGAGCAGGCCGTTGGCGCACAACGCGGGAAGCCCGGCGCAGCAGGCCTAGGGCGAGCAGCGCGGGCAGGGCGCAGAGAACGCCGCCGTTGGCGATGTCATCGACGGGTTCAAACCGCAGTTCGGCGGCATCAAGCAGGCCGAGGGAGGCTGCGAGACGATCCATTTCACGGGTGGTGCCCACGTCGAAAACCGCCTCGCCATCGGCCTTGCTGCGCTCGCTCTGGGTACTTGGTGCGGATCGCTCGGGAGGGGCGGCGTGGGTAGGGACCGCGTCGTCCGGCTCACGGGCTATCGACTCTTTTTTTTAGGCGTCCGTATGAAATGGCTTTGTGGATCGTGTTGGGCAGCACGCCGAGCTCTTTGCCGATGGCGGGCACCTGGCGGCCTTCGTCAATGAGAGCTTGTGCTTTGGCGATGAGTTCGGGAGTAATCTTGTGGCCTTTCATCGGCTCCGGGGGCCGGTAGAAAGCGGCCGCGCCCTGCTCTCGGAGCTTCTTGCACATGCGCTTGACGGTGGGATAGCCAATGCCATCGCTCGCTTCGCAAATTTCGTTTGTGCCGATTTGAATGCGCCGACTCCTCACTGCCGTCCCTTTTTCACCGGGCCGATCGAACCGCCCTCGACGAATGCCGCCGTGATCAAGGTCTGGAGCCGGTCGTCCTTGCCGCGGGCGACTTTGCTTGCCCACCGGGAAACGCTGCGGGCCACTTGGCTCACATCCCACCCAATGTGGGCGATCTGAGGTTCGCACCAATCAAAGGTGCGATCAGGATCCGTGCAAACCAGTGAGACATCATCCGGCACGCGAATGCCGCGTCCGGCGAGAAACGCCAACACCGCCGTGAATTGCGGTTGCTCATCGACAATGATCGCGGTGGGCGGCGTGAGATGGAACAATGATTTTAACATATGATGCAAACCCTGCCTGCTCTCCTCCCAATCCGGTAGGTTGTAAGGGCCCACCATCAGCCCGTGAGCATCAAGCTCCGCGAGAAACTCCTGCTCGAATTGGGCCGGATGCGGCAGGCGCCGCACTCTCCGGCTCAGCAGCACAATGCGGTGATGGCCGAGTTCTCGCAACCGCCGGACGATGGCGGTCATGACCGGCGTAGCGTGCGGCCCCGTTCCCGCGATCACAACGTCCTGCCGCCGGCCAAACAAGGCAAACGCCGGTTGCCGCCGCGCCGCAAACCACTCCAGCACTTCGCGCGACGCGGCAATAACCACCCAGGCATCCGCCTCGTTTTTTTCAATAAACCGCGCAACCTGTCTCACATCCATGCCCAGATCGCCCAACGTCTTGGCCGCATAAAACGGCACATGCCCGGCCTCCAGCAACAGATGCTCGGTCTCAATCATGTAATCCAACCGCGGGTCAGCAGCCTCAAAACGCAAGATCCCGACCCGCAACGAGGGCGGTGTCAGCCCGCCACGCAACTCAACCAGCCGCTGACGCCGATTCCCTTGCCCCACCAGCACCCCTTCGTGCTCCAGCACTCGCAACGCCCGTTCCACCGAACCTCGACCGATTCCCAGTTCCTTCGACAGACGCTCCCCTCCCGGCATCATTCCGCCCCATGCCCCCCGGCAGATCTCTTGCCTCAGATGCTCCACCACCTGCTCAACCGCCGATAATACTCGAAACGTTGCCATGGCAGTTCTTCTGCCCCAAATAGTGGCTAGCTGCCAACAATATATTTCTCGACGCTCCGGCGGGGAACCGGGCAGCGCGCAGATGCTGCTCATTCCCCCATGATCCATGCATGACAGAAACCAAGGCACCTTGAAAAATGACACTAACCAAAATACCATCATGAAACTGAACGATCACGTCAAACAGACGAGCACCCGTTTAAAACGCCTCGCCCTCGCTGTTGTACTCTGTGCCGCCGCGTTCTTCGGCCCGGCTTCTTCCGCTGGAGCACAGACCTACGGGCTGACTGGAACCTACACCGGTGGTGCCGTGGCCGCCCCATGGGGCACGGGAATTAATTTCGGCTATGAATTTGTTGTAAGTGATTGGCCCATCCGAGTGACTTGGTTGGGCTATTACGGCCCCGGCGGATTGACTGAGAGTCACAATGTGCTCCTTTGGCGGACCGACGGCACCTTGCTTAAGTCGGAGACGATCGCCAGCGGCACAAGCGAGACTTTGGTCGGAGATTTCTGCGGTCACGACATTACGCCCATTACCCTGGAACCCGGAACTTACCGGATCTCAGGCAGTTTTTGGTCCGCCGCAGATCTATGGCCAGGCGCTTCCACGTCGAATTGGCAGGGATACACTCCAAATATCAGCATCACCCAAGGATGCGGGTTTTGGCATGAGGACTACCCCACTTGGGGCGACGGCGCGGGTGACGTGCATCTTTCCGTCAACTTCGGCTTCACGGTGCTCACGCCGACTCCAGCAAGCATCGTGACCTTCGGATTGCCAGATAACGCGGCTGCCGTTGACCAGACCGGTTCGACCGTCACGATGTATGTGCCGTATGGAACCGACGTGACCGATCTAGCGCCCAGCTACACGCTCTACACGGCCGGCGCGACTTGCGACCATGACAACGGCAGCACCACCTACGACTTCACCAATCAGGTCACATACAAAGTCACCGACGGGGGGAACGTCCGTGACTACGCCGTGAGTGTCGTCGTGCTCCCGAATGATACGCAGATCACTTGGAACACCGGCAACGGCACTTGGGACACCTTCACCAGCAACTGGCTCGGGCAACCGTCCGGTCAGACGATGCCGTTCTTCAAAGGTGCCAACGTTAAGTTCCAGAGCGCGGGCGGCACGGTAACAGTCGCGCCTAACATGGCGCCCGATTCCATCACCATGACGGGCGGCGACTATACGTTTGCGGGAAATCCGCTCGTTTCGGGCGCGTTGACCCATTCGGGGCCGGGCACAACCACCTTCGCAAGCGTGCCCTCGGGCTTGAGCGGAATCACAGTCAACGGCGGCATGGTGGTGTTGGAAGCAAATAGGTACTCGGGTGGGAACACGTTCACTTTGCCGGAGGCGACGGTCAATAGCGGGGGAATTCTCCGGAGCGTTACAGCGCAGGTTACGGGCAACCTCACCATGAACGGGGGGGAATACCAGGAGAGTAGTGGCTGGTCTGGGTCCTGGAACGGCTCCATCCACCTGGCTTCCAATTCCACCTTCAGTGCAGTCGGGTATGACAGTTTAACTCTCAATGCCACTATCGACGGGCCGGGTGGTCTGTCATGGAACGGTCCTCATGGCGAGGGCGGGGTCCTTACGAAGCCCAACAGCTACGCCGGCCCCACGATTGTCAACAGCGGCACGTTGGAGTGTCAAGACGCCGCCTCGCTCGGCAACGGCGGTGACCTGACCATCGCCACCGCCGCCAAGGTCAAATTGAACTACACCGGCGACCACGTGGTCTCCTCGCTGACCCTGGGCGGCGTCGCAATGCTACCAGGCAGCCATGGATCGAGCGGTTCTCCAGCGCTCTTCAAGAACGACACCTACTTCAGTCCGTCGGTGAGTGGCACGGTGACCGTCCCCGGTGAGATTCCGCCGCTGATTACCTCGTTCGGTCTGCCAGGCCATCTGGCGGTCATCGACCAATCTGCCCGTACCATCACATGGATGGTACCGTATGGGTCGGATGTGACCACGCTCGCGCCAGCTTATACGTTGACTTCCGGCACCTGCGATCCGGCCTCCGGTGCCACCCAGAACTTTACCAGTGCGGTGACCTACACAGCCACGGCCGGGGCGCTTAACAACGCCTATGTCGTGACGGTGATCGTCCATCCGTACGTGCCTGCCATGCCGGTTACGGAGGGTCTTGTCCTGTGGTTGGACGCGTCGAAACTCACCGGGTTGAATGACGGGGATGCGGTGGCGACTTGGACGGACATGTCCGGCTTGTCCCACAATGCCACTGCCGGGGGATCGCCCAAGTACATAGGAGGCGTGCTCGGTGGTGAGCCAGCCATCCGGTTTAGCAGTGCCAACGGAGACATATTCAGGACAGCCAACTTGTCCGGTCAATTCCCATCGGGAGCCACGTTGTTCATCGTGACGGCCCTCAGGGTCACTTCCGGCGCATACACTCTGATTAACACGACTGACGGAAATCCATACGATGAATGGTGGTGCTACTATGATGGCAACTCCTATCCGGCGCCCTTCCGGAGTTCGCGGGTGAACTCGTACTGCCAGATGCCTTATTCCGGCTCACACGTTTTCGCGGTATCCAGTTCGGCCGACTGGCAGATGTGGATTGACGGTGCGGGCAAAGGAGTCGCGGCCGGTGCCTTCTCTGCCGGCGGCGTGCAGGACATTGGCAATGGCAGCAGCGGCGGGGGGCTCGACGGCGACATCGCCGAGGTTCTCGAGTTCAACCGCACTCTTTCCAGCGACGAGTTGAATGCTGTCGGCCACTATCTGACCGCGAAGTATATGCTGAACACGAGCTACACTGCCCCGGTCACCACCTCGTATGGCAACTGGGCCTCCATGCACGGCCTCACGGGCACTGCCGGCTCCGGCACCGATCCGGCGTTCGATGCCGATCCTAACAAGGAAGGCGTGGCCAACGGGCTGGTCTGGCTGATTGGCGGCACGACGGGCAACCCGCTCGCCAACAGCAATTCGATCCTGCCTGTCCCAACCGACGACGGCGGCAATTTGGTCCTCACCTTCCAATGCCTGAAGTCGAGCGTGCGCGGAACGGCGAACCTGACCGTCCAGTATAGCAAAAACCTCGGCACTGGCGATGCCTGGCACGGCGTCCCGGTCCCCGACTCCGATCAACCGGATGATGGCAGTGGCGTGGGCTTCGTCGTCACGCCGATCGGGGGTTCGGACTATAACAACGTCACGGCCACCATTGCGGCACCTGCCCTTGGCGGCAAACTTTTCGGGCGTTTAATGGCCACCGAGAACTGAAGCTAGAAGACAGCAGATCGCTTCGCTTAACCAACGGAAGACCGCTTCGCCCAAAGACCAGAGAAGAGCCCTTGGGCCGCGCATGGCACCGATTTCCGGTTGGCCATCCTGCGTGATTGGCAGAAGGACGAACCCGGCAAGGTCATCGACTTTACCCGTTATGATCTGCGAGCACAGGAGCCTGCCGATCCCACGGCCGATCATCCGACGCGGAATTGGAGCCTGATCAACAGGATCAACCAGAAGCATCGTCGCCCGGAAGATGCCCCAATGTTCAATGGCTCCCAGGCTTGTTGCAGACGGCGGCGGATCTTGAGCGCGAGGATCGCGGTGAAGGCATGTGCCCGCGTGTTGTCCTCACTCCTCACGTGCCAGGGTCTTATCTCCAGATGCCCGTGCTTGAGCGTGCGGAAGTCACTCTCGACTTTGGAGAGATCCTTATATCTATCATGCAATGTCTGGGCATCGGCCTTCGTCGTGGTGAGGTCGCTCACGATGGCGTAGCAGCCATCGAGCTTGGCGTGTTCCCTGAGTTTTTCCTCGTCCTCGACTAGGCTCCTGACTCAATTGCCGATCTTAGCTAACGAGCATTACCGATTTCCGCCACCGCAATCGTTCCAGAATCGAATTGGGTCTGGAGGGACGCCTGACCCGGTAAATCGCCGCCGCCCTTGATTTTTTCGATCGCTTGCCTTTGACGTTGGGCTCCGCAGGCGGCATGCTCGGCCGGTCATGGCCTTTGCCGATGTATTTTCCGCCTTGCTGGAGCACCCGACGCCGCTGATGCGGCGCTTCGGGCGCTTGCTAGACGCGGACTCAGGGGAGCGGCTAGAAGTGCTGGCCCGCCGCAGCCAGCAACTCACCCGCCGCCATTTTGGCAACACGATGCGGATGTTTGCGCCCCTGTATGTGTCCAATGAGTGCGTCAATAATTGCAGCTATTGCGGGTTTTCCCGCGATGCGGCCATTTTGCGCAGCACCCTGAGTGTGGAACAAGTGGTGCGTGAGGCCAGACACCTCCACGCGCTGGGCTTCCGCAACCTGCTGCTCGTCGCCGGCGAACATCCCAAATTTGTGACCGATGGCTACCTCCAACGATGTCTCGACGCCCTGGCACCCTTCATTCCCACACTTGCCATCGAAGTCGGCCCGATGGAAGACGCCCAGTACGCCGAAATTGTGCGCCACGGCGCGGAGGGACTCGTTGTCTATCAGGAGAGTTACGACCGCCAGATCTATCAATCACTGCACACTGCCGGGCCAAAGCGCAATTTTGACTGGCGGCTCAATTGCCCGGAGCGGGCCTACGCTGGGGGATTCCGGCGCATTGGCATTGGCGCGCTATTTGGTCTGGCTCCTTGGCCGGCGGAGGCCATGGCGTTGTGTGCCCATCTTGAATATCTCTACAAACATTGCTGGAAGGCCCAGTTCACCGTGTCCTTCCCGCGAATGCGACCCTACGCCGGCAACTATCAATACCAGCCTGACCCCGCCCTGCTGCTTCCTGACCGCGCCTTTGTGAGACTCATTGCCGCCTTCCGTGTCACCTTTCCGCAAGTGGGCATCGTCGTTTCTACCCGCGAACCCGCTCCCTTGCGCGATGCGGTGGCCGGCCTCGGAGTCACCCACATGTCCGCCGGGGCCCGCACCGATCCGGGCGGCTACACCGGTGCCGGCAACGAGGATTTGCACCTCACCGTGAAGGGCCGCCGCATCGAACTGGCCAGTAAATCCACTTGCGACAAGGCCACCGAGCAATTCCAAATATGCGACGCCCGCAGCAGCTCTGAGGTCGCCTCCATGCTCCGCGCCCAGCACCTCGATCCCGTGTGGAAAGATTGGGACGAAGCCCTGCTCGCCGGAGGACCAGTCTTAGACACGTCAATTATCCAATGAAACTGACCACCTATACCGGCGGCCTCTGCGCCACTAACGGATTCCTCCTGGAAACCCCGGACGGCAACCTGCTCGTCGATGCGCCCGATGGCATCAGTGCCTGGGTTGTGGCCCGCGGGGTGCGCGTCGATCACTTGCTGCTCACCCACCAACACTTCGACCATGTGCTGGATGCGGCCGCGCTGCAGGCGGCCGGGGCCTGCCTCCACGCCATGGAAGACTACTCCGACGAGTTCACCCTGGAATCGCTGAGTCGCAAGTGGGGCATGCCGGTTCCGGTCGTCCCCTATCGGATCGATCAGCGCCTGCTCCCCGATCCCACCCGGCCGCTGAGCCTGTGCGGCTTGCAATTCACGCTCTATCACGTTCCGGGGCATGCCGTGGATAGCGTTGTGTTTTATCTGCCTGAGTTTGAGTTGGCGTTTTCCGGCGACACTCTGTTTGCCGGTTCGATCGGCCGCACCGATCTGCCAGGCGGCAGTCATCAACTCCTGCTGGATGGAATCGCCCGCCACCTGCTCACCCTGCCCCCCCTGACCCGCTTGCTGCCCGGCCACGGCCCCGCCACCTCCGTCGCCGAAGAAGCCGCCCATAACCCCTATCTGCAGTGAATGGTGAAAACGCCGCCGCCCCCCCTTCACCTGCATTTTCACCTTCGGAACTCAGTCATTTGGATAAGGGGACAGAGAAACAGTCCGATCAAATCGGCGACTTAGGGATCGCCGCAACTCTCCCGGTTGAGCCAAAGCGGCGTGGCGGCCTCCGCCCCCTTCCCGCCGCACTCCATGCAGGGGCGGCGCAAACCCGGCGCATGGGGACTTGCGAATTTTGGCTGTGGGGTTGTCAATGGGAGATGGATTTGGCAGATTGAGGCGTCAGCCGCCCATGAGTTCCCTGGTTTACGCCATCAATATCGCCACGCTCGCCCTTTGGTTGGGACTGGCGGGCTTGGACGGTGTTGCCTGGCTGCTGCCCGTCTGGCATGCCCCGGCAAAATCGTCACGGGCCGGAGAAACGGCGGCCCTCCTCAGTATCCCGGAAATTTCCCTCGGCACGCCCGAGGTGAGTGCCGCTCCGAGTGACCCGGCTCCCGAGGCAGCGGATGTGCCGCCTCCGGACGCCTTGCCTGAACCACCGCAAATCCCGCAAACCGCCGACTTTCCGCCCCTGCCGGAAGTGCCGGAAATATCTGAAGTATCGACACCTGCCATGCCTTTGGTTCCCACGGCTCCAAGCATGCCAGCTGCCACTCCGCCGAAGCGTAGCGCCAAGCCGCCGGCCCGAACTCGAGAAAGCGCCTCTGGCGAAACCCGTGCCGGCGCGCTTTCGGCCCGCATGGCTGCCGGAAAAATGCCGCCGCCGATTTATCCGGCGCAAGCCCGCAGCAAGGGCCAGAGCGGCTCGGTGCTCATCGAGTTCACCGTGGGTACCGACGGACGGGTGCTCTCCGCATACGCCAAGCAGCCATCGCGCTGGCCGCTACTCGACAACGAGGCATTGGACACGGTGCGCCGCTGGACATTCCCCCCTGGCACCGTGATGAAGCTCCAGCGCCAAATCGATTTCAAACTCAAATAGTCTTTTTCAGTGATTGCCAATATCGTCGTCGAAACATTTTTTAAAGGGGGCTGGGTCATGTGGCCCATCGTTGCCACTTCATTCCTCGCCCTCTGCGTGTTGCTCGACCGCGTCATCTGGTGGCTGCGCCTGCAATCCCGGATCCGCAGTGCCGACCAGAAGCGGGCCCGCGAAGCCATTGGCACCGGTGACTTCGCCACAGCCTGGCAACTCGGGCAGGGGACCAATGATCCGTATCTGCTCAATTTGCGGGAAGGCATGACCCATGCTCACACCTCAATGCTCGCCGCTATGCAATTGCATGCCACTCACCTCATCGAAAAATCCGAGGCCCGCATGTGGGTCCTCAGTACTCTCATCACTCTCGCTCCTTTACTCGGGCTGTTTGGAACGGTCGTTGGAATCATGCGTTCATTTTCCTTTGTTGGGGCTGAGCAATTGGCGGCGTCGAAGGTGTCCGGGGGGATTGCCGAGGCGCTTATCGCCACCGCCTGCGGCATCGGCATCGCAATCTGCTGCCTGCTGCCGTACAATTTTTTCCGCAAGCGGGTGTCGGTGTTGAGGGGATCGCTGGAGCGTTGGATCAACCACACGGAGTTGCTAGTAAAGTCGGCCAAGGAGCACGGTCACGATTTGGAAGGGTTTGCCGCAGGGCTGCGGCCACCTCGCTAGACGCCTATGCCAGTAAAACTTCACAGCTCTTCGAGCGACGATGGGGGCGATGAGGCCCGCATCGAGGTGGTGCCTTTGATCGACATCATGTTCTTCCTGCTCGCCGCATTCATGCTGGTGAGCCTGAGCATGACCCAATTGTACCGGGTGCCGCTTCGCCTGCCAGAGGCCGGCAGTGCGGTGGCGCAGAGCCAGACGCCGCCGGTACAAATCTCGGTGGATGCTCACGGGGTGATCACCTGGGACAGGCAAGTGGTGACGCCCTCGGAGATCACTGCGCGGCTTAAGCGCGAGAACCTGCCGACCGATGCACGGGTGCTCATATCGGGCGATGAGGAGGCTCGCTACAAACCCATGATGGCGGTGCTGAATGCGGTCCGTGCCGCGGGTATCGAAAAAGTCGGCTTTGAGACCAAGGAGGCAAGCCCGTGAACGGTCGGGCATTGACGTGGGTGAATGCGGCGGGCTGCGGGATTCTGGGGCTGTTGCTGGTCGTGGAGTGGCACAATGAGCGCGATCTTGACGTCCGCATTCAGGAGCTGGAGCGCTGCGTGCTCGCCGCCCAGGACGAAACTGCCGTCGTCCGAGAACGCGCCGATACATTGGAGCACGAGCAGACAATGCTCAAGGAGTCTATCGATTCGCTGCAACAGG
>CAIQXC010000330.1 GCA_903875675.1 Akkermansiaceae bacterium | reverse complement strand
GGGGGCAACAAATCGTTCATCATGTCGTTCATCGGGCTTGCCTCCGGGTCTTGGGTTGCGCTTCTCCGGCATCGGCGGACGTGCTTGTCATGGGCACCACGTTGTCGGCCGCTTGTGCGGGGCGGGCGGCGAAGTATTTCGCGGCGGCGGCACTGGTCACAAGTTGCCGGTAATGCGCCTTGATGGTGCCGACCGAGTTGCCGCATTCGTCGGCGACGCGGGCGGTGTCCTTCCCCTCGGCGCAGCGGTAACTGATGAACGAATGCCGTGCGCCGTTGTCGATTTGTTCGACCTTTGCGAGCGTGAATAGCGCCTGCATTTCATTCACGAGCGTCCTGGGTGATTGTGTCCACGCCTTGCCCTTGCGCCGCGCCTGAGCGAACAACCACGTCTTACACGAGTCGGTCAGCGGGGCCAAGCGCGGGCCGGTCTTGCCCGTCACCCGAAATTCCTCTACGTCACTGGAGAGTTTCCCAAGGTCGATCTCCACCGCCTCGCTGACCCGCAATCCGGCGAACATGCCGAGGGCGAGCACGGGTACGAGTTCCGGCTTGTGGTCCAGCGCGGTCTGCATGATGAGCGCGGCATCTTCGGGCGTGTATGCTTCCGGCTCACTGGTGGCCACCTGCTCGGGTTCCAGATCGGAGACCGGGTTGTGGGGGCACAAACCGCGAGCCGTGGAGCTGGCGTATTCAAAGAAGCCATGCAGGGTGGCCCGGTAGTGGTTCCGACTGAGCGGCGAGAGGAACGGAGCCACCGGCAACTTGTCTGGGTTGCGGCGACTGCGGAGAGCCGACAACCACTTTTCAACCAGCGACGCGGTGATGGTGGAAATCGGCTTGTCCCCATAGTCGGTGGTGAATCGTTTCAGCTGGTCGGTGAGGTTGGCAAGTTGCCGAACCTTCACCCGGCTCTTCTTGTAGGCCAGAAACTCCGCCACGGCCTCGGCAATGTGGATGTCAGACTCCGTCGCCAGATTCAGCCGGGCGCGGATGTCGCCCATTGCTGCTGAAATCAAATCCTCGAATCGTGGCACCTCCGCGCCCATCTCCCGCAAGTCGGCGGATTCGTCTCGGAAGTAATCGTAGGCCCGGCGCACCTCCGCCGGGATGTCGCCATACCGTACGCCGTGGTTCGCGACTTCCAAGTCCTTCACCTCCGCCCATCTCCAAGCCTCGTTTTCGGTGGCGAACGATTTGAACAGGCGACGGTTTTTGCCGTCTTCCTCGATTGTGTACCAGACCCGCCAAGGTGCACGGGGTTGGGTGGATGTTCTCACCTTGCAGTTCTTCAAGTCCGGTCGCTTGGGTTGCTTCGCCATGCGCGGGAAGGTGCGCCAAAACGCGGTAAATGGCAAGAATTAAAGTGACCAAACAGTGACCAAAACGTAAAATCAGGGAAAAATGGCCGTTCCTTCAGTCTTGAAAACTGGAGGGCTCGCAAGGGTCCCGTGGGTTCGAATCCCACCCCCTCCGCCAGTTTTTCCTTTAGGTACAGGGGTTAAAGCGCCAAGACTAGCAGGATTAAGGCGCTTAGTAAATGCCCTTCAAAGTGTGCCAAAACGCGCCAAAAGACGCGAATATGGGGGCTTTAGTGAAAGCAAAGTGAAAGCAGGTTTTTTCGCCCTCCTGCTACCAGCTCACCGCGCCCCGCCCGCCCCCGGTTGTCAGACTCACCGCGCCCCGCCGTGCATGATGGACTTCCATGCGCGTTTCAGATAGTCTGCCCCCCATGACCTATGGCTGGCGCGGCAACCTGATCCTGAGCAAGCTGGCGCAGGGCCACACCTACGGCGAGGCAGCGAAGGCGGCGGGCATCACCCGGCAGGCGCTTTGGAAGCGGATGAATGCATCCCTCGACTTCGCCCTGGCCGTCGTGGCTGCGCGTGAGACAGGTAAGGACGAGCGCACCTTCCGCCTATGGCTCCGGCACCCGTTCAGAGGACTGAGGCCCCCTTCGGGCAAGGGGCACGGCGGGAAGCCGAGGTTCGCTTATGGGCGGCGGTGATGGTGCTTGCCTGCCCCTAACTCTCCAGCCGCACGGGCCGACGGTTGGCTGTCTGAAGGGGGATTGAGACCAGAATCGCTGATGCCCGTCTTCATCTCGTCGATTTTGTGCTTCGTGCCGGGCTCCCGGAGAAACAGTTCAAGCAGGTGACGATCAATGATCTCGGGATCGGCCCGAAGTTGATACATCTTGCCGGAGATCAGGAGCTTGGGCCGAGTTTTTCGGACAAGGCAGGTCACACCGCAACGTGAGCGAGGACCCGCACAAGTGATGAGAATGTCGCCAGCCTCGACTTCAAGTTGTGTCCTGGGTTTGAGCTTCGAGGGAATGGGTTTGTTGGCGGAGTCAACGTATTCGCCGTCCTAAATGGCGATCGTCTTGAGAACGCCCCAATCGTCTAGCGTTTTCGCAGGGTGGTTCTCACACTGAGGGCTCCAACCTTGTCGAATCTTTCGTCCGTTTGGGTAGGCGAGCAAGCAATCCTCAATCGGCACCTGCGTCCATAAATGTGGAAGCGTTTCCATACTCATGCCACCAGTTTTCCGTTGTGTTCCTGAATCAGCGCGGCAGCGCCCTATCTGTGCAATCCGTGCAATCCGTGGTTAAAAAATCTTCTGACCACAGAGTGCACAGAATACACGGAATGAAGAGGATATTTTGGGTTCTCAATCAGTGCGGCAGCGCCCCGTCTGTGCACTCCGTGGCTAAAAAATCTTCTGACCACAGAGTGCACAGAATACACGGAATGAAGAGGATATTTTGGGTTCTCAATCAGTGCGGCAGCGCCC
>CAIQXC010000329.1 GCA_903875675.1 Akkermansiaceae bacterium | reverse complement strand
CGGTGATTTCATCTTGGAAGAAGCCCGCCGCGAGCGGTTCTTCCGCCAACTCAACGAGTGGCAACGCGAGGGCTGGGAGGTGGCGATGGTTTTCGGAAACAAGGGCGAAGAAGAACGATTCGCCGAACTCGCCGGCAAACAACTGGAACGCGACCTGGGCATTATCCCGATTCGTGGCGAGTTGTTAGCCGGGTTCACCGTGCCCATTCTCAAGCTCGCGGTGCTATCGTCGTCCGAATTATTCGGCCGCTACCGCGCGCCTGGCATGGCCCGCCGAACCACCCTCGAAAAAGCCCGCGCCGCCCGAGCCCGTGCCAGCGTCGACGAAATGGAGGAGGGCGATCTGGTCGTCCACTACGAATACGGCATCGGTAGATTTCTTGGCATCCAAGCCGGGGATGGTGGCGACGAACTCATCCTCGAATACCGCGACGGCGCACACCTTTGCGTGCCACTCGAACAAGCCCACCTCGTCGGCAAATACGTCGGCCTCGGCGGCAAAACCCCAGACCTCAACAAACTCGGCGGCTCCGCTTGGAAAACCGCCCGCAAGGCCGCAGAAAATTCCATCCTCGATTACGCCGCCCAACTCCTGCGCATCCAAGCCGAACGCCAAACCGAGGCCGGATTCGCCCATCCGCCAGACACCCGTTGGATGTGGGAATTCGAGCGCTCGTTCCACTACACGGAGACGCCCGACCAGCGCCGCGCCATCGAGGAAACCAAGCTGGACTTGGAAGCGCCGCGTCCGATGGACCGGCTGATCTGCGGCGACGTGGGATTCGGCAAGACCGAGGTGGCCATTCGCGCCGCCTTCAAAGCCATCACCGCCGACAAACAAGTGGCCATTCTGGTGCCCACCACCGTGCTCGCCGAACAACACTGGCACACCTTCCGAGAACGCATGTCCGACTACCCGGTCCGCATTTTGCCTTTGCTCGAACGCATTAGTGTTACAGTACAAACCGAACCCGGAAAGCTGCTGCTCTGGGTTGCTCGGTCACGGCTGCCAATCAAGGGCGGCGGTGAGAACCTGACGAAGGAAAAAGTTTGGGGATTTTGAAATTTGGGCTTTAGTCGAAGTAGAGCAGGCTGGAGCGCCTGTCCTTGTCCGCCTTGCCAAGGAATTTCGTTGAGGTTTTGTTGGAGCTTCTGAGGTGCGGGTGCCTGCTATGTAAGAATGGATTCGCCCACCTCATTTCACCACCTGCAGCCGCATGAAGCGTTGCGGATGGGTGGCGTATGGCACGCTATCGCGCACTGTCACCAGCCAATAACTGCCACCACCCGGCGTCGGATCGGTTTGCGACAGCACAGTCGTCGCCGGAGTCCAGGAATTGCTGCTTAGGCTATCGGATGCTTGCACGGTGTACGTCACATCGCTGGCTGTCTTGCTTTGCCGGTACGTCAGTGTCAGGTAGCCATTTTGGGGCGTTGTGTTGGGCAGGTTGCCCGTGGCGCTGGCCATGGGAGATAGCGCCAAGGCGTATTTCATCAGGTTGGTGATACCGTCGTTGGCAGGAATGGCCAGCTCGCTGCTGATGGCGGGATCGCTCAAATCGTTAGGATTGGTGAAGATGTCTGCTTTCCACAGGTCAAAGTTGCCAGCCCGGGTGGCTGTAACGATGTAGGTTGTTAGGGATATGGCAATCACCGATATACCGTTTTGCCAAATGAATGGGGATTTATTGATTCTAAAAAACTTTGCGCCTTTGCGCCTTTGCGCGAGAAAACTCTTAACCAGGATGAATGGTAAATTAGCAGATTCTTGATCCCTTAGCGTGACGCCATCCTGCGGGATTCCCACCACAGTGATCGTGTTGCTGCCGACCGCGAGCGGAATTAGAGCACTGACGGAGCCGGAAGCGACGAGCGTGCCATTCACCGTTACGGTGGCTGTGGCGTCGGCAACGGTTGGCGTCACGGTGATGGAAGGTGTGCTGCTCGGGACGCTGGTCGCATAACTCAGTGTCCCGGCAACAAACGTGGGGCTCAGCGTCCCGCTGCTCAGCTCCAGAGACGCCAACGTGGAGCCCGAGGAAAGCGGGACTGCCTTGAGTGCCATGCTGTGGCTGGCGCTCGACCCATTGGCCAGCGCGATGAATTTTTCCCCGCTGGCAAGGCCGGATGCCGTGACCGCCACCGGGACATTGCTCTTGGTGGTGCCACCGTTGCCTAAGATTCCATTGCTACCCGACCCCCAACTGGCGATGCTGCCATCCGAGCAAAGCGCCATACTGTGGGCGTTGGCGGCCTGGAGCGCGGTCACCGTCTTGCCGTTCAGAATGCCCGTGAGCGTGACAGCCACCGGCATGCTGCTGTCGGTGTTACCGCCATTGCCGAGTTGGCCGTAGGTGTTCATGCCGAATGCGACCAACGTGCCGTCCGAGCACGCCACCAGGTTGTGAAACCCGCCTGCGGAAATCTTTTCAACGACCTGGCCCGCCAGCACGCCGTAAGCGTACACGCTCACTGGAGTTAAACTGCTGGTGGTGGTGCCGTCGCCAAGTTGGCCGTTGGTATTATTTCCCCAGCTGACCAGCGAACCATCCTCGCAGAGGACCAGACTGTGATTGATGCCTGCCGCTAGGGTGATGGCGGAAACACCGTTGAGTGCGCCTGAGGCCGTGATATTTACCGGCACGCCGCTGTCAGAAAAGCTGTTGTTGCCGAGTTGGCCGTCGCTATTGTATCCCCAAGTGGCCAAATCCTGATATGCCCAATGCAGGACCAAATCATTACCACTACCGCCATAGTAGTTGGCGACGTATTTGTAAGTGACGCCATTATACGTCAGATTCACCACCTGCCCCTGCGTGAGATTCGAGAACCTCCCGGTGATGAAGCCGAGCCCGGTGTTCTTCACCACCATGAGGTCCGTGCCCGTGGGTGGCGTGAATCCAAGTGACAGGCTAACGGTATTTCCTGTCGCGGTGTAACTTGCCGCCGTCACCGGGACAGTGGCGACCGTGGTGAAATTTGCCGTCACGGTTACCGCCATAGACGGCAGCACCATGGCTAGTAAGGCGGAGATAAATAGACAATGGATTCGCTGAAGGATCATGATGGTTCTATTGGGGAGGGGTGAAAACAGTGGGCAGTGTGAGGACTGGGTGGCGCGGCATGCCGGGTGGATTGGAAGAGAGCTGCACGCGGCCCGCTGGGAATGCGAACATCGAACATTGAACGCCGAACTTCCAACGTCGAACCGAAGAGAAGAATGCTGCGAACGGAGCTGAGGCCCGTGCATTGGCACACGGGCGGGCCGCCCAATACTATCAATTTAGCAGGAGGATAGGCATCCTGCCTGTCATGGACGACGGGCTTCCAGCCTGTCGATTCATGCGCAGAAAGGCGGGACGCGCTGTCTTCCATCACAGGCGAGACGCCTGTGGTCCGATCTAAGAGCGCTAAATTGATAGTATTGGGCGGGCCGTCCGTGCCCCTCTTGAAGAGGCCTCGCCGAGTCGCTCCGCTCTTTTGTTCGAAGTTCGGCGTTCGATGTTGGATGTTCGAATTTTCTTCGGCGGCTCCCAAGCGAGGGCGCGGGCCGCTTGGAGCGCTGGCGCGGGTGCCGGAAAAAATTTAAGAACCGGGGTTCATGGCAGGAAGGACGGGAATTCGTCCTTCCTGAGAGACGGGATGACGAGATGGGAGGCGCACTCGAAGGAGTGGCCCTCGCCCATGGATTCTATACCGGCGATGAGGACGGGATATTTCCCGGTTTTGAAGTCGGCGGCGAGAGGACCACGGAGGG
>CAIQXC010000328.1 GCA_903875675.1 Akkermansiaceae bacterium | reverse complement strand
CGGGCTCGACGAGCGGCAGCAGCGCGTTGAGAAAACTCTTCAGCAGTCGAGGGCGGCTGAAGAGTTTTTTGAACACAAGGTCGTTCTTGGGATCAAGGTAGCGCATAGCTGAACTGTTGCCGTTGGCATGGCAATGTCAAGTATTAGCCACCTCGAAAGGAGTCTGCTCCGTGAGGGTGTGGAGCCCCTGCCGCCACGCCCTGTCCCACACTCACCACGTCCGCAGTTGACCAACCGGCCATCTGCCTCCTACACTCTGCGGCGGCGCGGCCAGAGCGCGGTGTGCCTCCACGAAGCCACCTCGAAATCTCGCCGCCCCTGAATTTTCCTTCCACACCCATAACCAACGATTTCCAACGCAAGCACGGCTATGAACGAACGCAAAACCCTCGACGAACGCCAGCAAATGACCGACTTGGAACGGCTGCGCCATTCCTGCGCCCACGTCATGGCCACCGCCATCTGCCGCCTCTGGCCGGACGTCCAACTCGCCGCCGGCCCGCCTGTGGAAAACGGGTTTTACTACGATATGGACTTGGCCCACCGGATCACGCCGGAGGATTTCCCCCGCATTGAGGAGGAGATGAAGCGGGTGGTGAAGGATAACGACCCGTTCGAGCGGGTCACCATTTCCCGCGATGATGCGCTGGCGCTGGCCCAAAGCGGCCGACTCGGGGCGGTGAGCGATCGGGAGCTGGTGAGTATTTTCAAGTTGGATTTGCTTGCCTCGATCCCGGAAGACGAGGAGATATCGATCTTCAAGAACGGGGATTTTTGGGACTTGTGCGCCGGCCCGCACGTTGGCCGCACAGGCAATTGCAAGGCGTTCAAGCTGATGAGCATCGCCAGCTCGTATTACAAAGGCGACAAGGAGCGCGAATCCCTGCAACGCCTGTACGGCACCTGTTTCAAAAATTCCACCGAACTGCAGGATCACCTGACCCGCCTGGAAGAAGCCAAGAAACGCGACCACCGCCGCCTCGGCAAAGAACTGGGCCTTTTCCACATCGATGAAGCCGTCGGCCAAGGGCTGATTTTGTGGAAACCCAAAGGCGCGCTGGTCCGCCGGGCGCTCCAGGAATTCATCACCGAGCAACTCGATAAGCAGGGATACTCACAGGTATTTACCCCGCACATCGGCAAGCTCGACCTCTATCGGACGTCCGGCCATTTCCCGTACTATCAGGAAAGCCAGTACCCGCCCATCGCCGAACGCGACGTGCTGGAACGCCTCGCCGACGAAAATGCCACCTGCGGCGAGTTGCTCAACGGCCTGGCCAGCGGGGCCTTCGAGGGCTACCTGCTCAAGCCGATGAATTGCCCGCACCACATCAAAATCTACGCGAGCGACCCACACTCGTACCGCGACCTGCCAGTGCGTCTGGCTGAGTTTGGCACCGTTTATCGCTGGGAGCAATCCGGCGAACTCGGCGGCATGACCCGTGTGCGAGGCTTCACCCAGGACGACGCCCACTTGTTCTGCACGCCCGACCAAGTGGCGGCCGAAGTCGCCGGTTGCCTCGATCTGGTAAAAAAAGTCCTTGGGACCCTCGGCATGCATGATTATCGCGTCCGCCTGTCGCTCCGCGATCCCGACTCAGACAAATACGTCGGCGACGCCGAAAACTGGGACAAGGCGGAGGCCTCGCTGCGTGCCGCCGTCCAAACACTCGGCGTCGAGTACACCGAAGAACCCGGCGAGGCCGCCTTCTACGGCCCCAAAATCGATTTTGTCGTCAAGGATATCATTGGCCGCGAGTGGCAGTTGGGCACCGTCCAAGTCGATTACAACCTACCCGTTCGCTTTGATCTAACGTACGTTGGGGCAGACAACCAAACGCACCGCCCGGTGATGATCCACCGCGCGCCGTTCGGCTCGCTGGAGCGCTTCACAGGCCTGCTCATCGAGCATTTTGAAGGAAAATTCCCGACCTGGCTGGCCCCCGAGCAGGTGCGCGTCATCCCCATCTCAGAGAAAACCCTCGACGCCGCCGAATCCACCGCCGCCCAACTCGCCGACGCCGGAGTCCGCGTCACCATCGACCGAAGCAATGACAAAATCGGTGCAAAAATCCGCCTCGCCCGCCTCGACCGCGTCCCCTATATGCTCGTCCTCGGAGCCCGCGAAGTGGAAGATGGCAGCGTCTCCGTGCGCCACCGCGACAACGAAGATCTAACCACCAAATCGCTGCCTGACTTCATCGCCGCCATCAAGGAGGAAATCCGCACCCGTAGCCTGTAGGGTCGTAGTAAGCGCAAGGAACTCATCTCATTCGCCGTAGTCAAAGCTCCTAAAACCTAACGCAACCATGAAAACAACCCGCCGTCAGTTCATTCAGCAGCTCGCCCCCTTGGCAGGGGTTTGCCTTGCCCCCAACATCCTTCGGGCCGCCAATCTCAACGGACGCCTCCAGCACGCCTGCATCGGCGTGGGCGGCATGATGGGATTCAATGATTTTCAAAACTTCAAGCAGCATCCGCGCACCGATGTGGTCGCCATCTGCGATGTGGATGCCGACCATCTGGCCCAGGCACACAAGGAAGTGCCCAACGCCAGGATCTATCGGGATTGGCGCGAGCTTCTGGCAAAGGAGGGGGACCGGATTGACTCGATCAACGCCACTGTGCCCGACCACATGCACGCGGCGATTTGTTTCTCGGCGATGCAGGCGGGCAAGCATGTGTATTGCCAAAAGCCGATGTGCCACGATGTGGCGGACGTGCGAGCTCTGACCCGTCTGGCGGCGGAAAAGCAGCTCAAGACGCAGTTAGGCAACCAACATTCCTCGGGTGCGGGTGACCGGATGACGGTGGAATACATCAGGAGCGGGGCGATCGGAAAAATCAAGCATATGTACCTTTGCTCCAACCGGGCGTCTGGAATGGACTACCGACTCAACCAGCCCAAACCGCCCCAGGCACCGGTGCCGGCCGGGTTGGAGTGGGACCTGTGGTTAGGCACGGCCCCGGTTCGGCCGTACGCCAACGAAGTCTATCATCCCAGCAAATGGCGCACGTGGTTGGACTTCGGCACCGGTTGGAGCGGCGATATCGGCTGCCACATCCTCAGCGCCCCATGGAAGGCCCTCGGCCTGAAATCCCCCATCAGCATCAAGGCCAGGGTCAACAAGGAATGGCTTGATTCACCGGACTTGCGTGCCCAATTGTGGCCACGGGCCAACCACATCACCTGGGTGTTTGCGGGCAGCGATCTAACATCCGGGGGACAGCCCCTGACGGTGGAATGGTTTGATGGTGTGGAGCCGGACTTTTATATTCCGGAGGACTTCCGAAAGCTCTATGCGGGTGAGCACTTTCCCGAGGAGGCGGCGCTGTTCATTGGTGAGGATGGCGCGTTGATACTGCCGCATACCAGCGGCCCGCAGCTTCTGCCGAAGGACAAGTTCGCCGGTCTGGCGCGGCCACAGGTCAAGGGTGAAAACCACTACCACAGCTTCGCCAACAGCATTTTGGACAACACTCCTTGTGAGTCGTCGTTTGCCATTTCCGGACCCATGTCCGAGTCTGTGATTCTAGGAACCGTGGCCGTTCGCAACCCAGGTGTCACCTTGGAGTGGGACGCCCAAGCACTCAAAATCACCAATTCCCCGGAGGCCGACCGGCTGCTTCGCCGCTCCTACCGGGACGGTTGGAAGATCGCGGGTTTGGGATGAGAAATGCCCGGTGTGGCGTAATTTCGTCATCGCCGGCATCAACACGGTTAACGAAGACCTCCTGCTGATGGTCGGCTGGGGACGCCCTATTTGATCGCGTACTTGCTTAGCAAATTATAGACCGTGCGTTCGGCGATGCCTAGTTCACGGGCGGTGCGTGCCTTGTTGTAGCCGTTGCGCTCATACGCCTCGAGGAACGCTTGGCGGGCAACTTCATCCAGTGAGCGCGGCACGCCTGAGGCGGACGTCGCGTTAAGACTGTTGTTACTGGCGTCGAGCAGGGGGCTCATATCGCTTTCGCCGAGTTCCTGAGTGTCGGCAAAGGCGGTGGCACGCTCCAGCACATTCTCGAGCTGGCGGATGTTGCCGGGCCATGGCTGGCGTTGAAGCATCCGCATGGCCGCCGTGGTGACGGTCCAAGCAGCCTTGCCGCGTTTGCGGGCGATGCGTTCGAGGATGGCACGGATCAGTTCGGGCAGGTCCTCGAGGCGCTCACGCAGGGCGGGCAAGCGCAGCGCGAGCACATCGAGGCGGTAATAGAGGTCCTCGCGGAAGCCACCATCGCGCACCCGGGCCAGCAAATCCATGTTGGTCGCGGCGATGATCCGTGCATCCGTGCGCAAAATCCGGTTGCCTCCCACGCGGAAAAACTCCTGGTTTTGAAGGACGGTCAGGAGTTTGGGCTGGAGTTCGCCGGGCAGGTCGCCGATTTCATCGAGGAAAATGGTCCCCTTGCTTGCCTGTTCGAAGCGCCCCTCCCTGAGGGTGGTGGCACCGGTGAAGGCACCGCGTTCGTGCCCGAACAATTCGCTTTCGAGCAACTCTCGCGGCAAGGCTGGGCAACTCACCGGGATGAACGGTTCGGCGGCCCGCGGGCTGAGGCGGTGGATTTCCCGGGCGATCAGGGTTTTGCCAGTGCCGCTTTCACCTGTTAGAAGCAGGGTAATGTCCAATTGCGCCGCCTTGATCAT
>CAIQXC010000327.1 GCA_903875675.1 Akkermansiaceae bacterium | reverse complement strand
TTCCAACCCGCCAGCCATCTTGACCTGCGCATGTCTCCACCATACCACCAAAATCCTCATAACCAAGCTAATTCTCAACAATTTATCTGTCACCATGTAATGAAAATCCTCACAACCAAGCTAATTCTCGACAATTTATCTGTCACCATGTAATGAGGTCGAACACTGAGTTCTGAGACTTACGCGGTACCCTTGGGACCCGTGACGTCCAGCCCCTGAAATGTCTGTGATTTGAAGGTTTTCGTGCCAACAGGAGCAATGTAGCCCTTGTCCGTCCACAGCCCCAAAGGGCTTGGCTCGGTTAGATAAAAATTGTCGTCCACATCATACGCACTTCGTAGTCGGGATCGAGGACGGTACTGTTGCGGCAACAATCAGGCAGGCCGCATGGCGGCGTGTGGGGTCGGGTTTCATTTGGATTCTCCTTTGATGGTTTCATCTAACAGATTTTATTTCTTCAGATTTCATTTCACCCGCTCAAAAACCAGCACCCAATCCTGCGGGGACGGAACGTTCTTCTTGAAGTTCACCGGCTTTGCCTCCTTATCGCCAGCTTTCGCCGTGGCATTAAACGTTCCCTGATCAAACTTCCGGCCGGTGGCCGGATCGAAGTAGTAGACATGCCAGTCCACATCCGGCTCAAGATTGCTCACCTCCGGGCCGTCCCAGTTATAGATATTGCGCCGTGGCAGATAGATAAACCGCACCTCGCCCGGAATGCCGGCGGCATGACAGCCGGGCGCCCATTCCGGGTGCGGTTCGAAACGCTCCCACGGATAGTTTTCCAGCAATTTCTTGCCCAGACCGAGCTGAGTTGAACCGGGATAGTTCATGCCTTCCTTCCAGGTGGTCCAGTCGTAGGGTTGGCGGTCCCACGCGCCCCAATTCCCGTGATTGCCTTCCACGCCTGCGTGCCAGATTCCAGCCGCGCCGTATGTGTGCCCGGCCGCACCGCTCAGCAGGTTCCGCCAGAACACGTGCCGCTGGATAGTCCCGAACCCCTGCTGCATGTGCCCCTCATAACAGGTTTCCCCGACCAGCACCGGCATGGCGGGCTTCTTCGCGCAGGCCGAGGTGACAATGACAAGCGTTTCGTTCGCAATGGCGCGTCCTTCATCGTGATTGCCACCGACCATGTCATAGTCGATCAGGCATCCATCGCCCGCCGCGCCGCGCCGCCCATTCCCGGTGTGACAGGAAAGCGGATGTTTATACGGGTCAATCTCTCTAACATATCTGGCGATTTCGGCCCACGGCCCCTGCCCCCACTTGGTTTCATCCGCGATCTCGCCCGCAAGGATCCAGATCACCGGGTAGGCACCGTAACGCGCGATCAGATAGCGCCAGTGCCGCTTGATATTAACAGCCCCGAATGCCTGCATGCTGTTGCAGTCGCCCCGCCCCCATGCTCCGACAATCGCCGGAACGATTCCTGAGTCCACAAGATGCTTGAACCTCCTGTCCGCATAATCAAAGTACTTCGGATTGACCACACTCATATCCTTTGCCAGGTAGGGTTGCCCGCCTTCATTTTCCCAGCTCGGCGCGAAGAAGCCTTCATCCGGATAAGGCCCGCAGACAATCTGCACCACGGAAAATCCTTTCGACTTCCTGTCGGCGGTGAGCTCCTGAAAGCCTTCCCAGGTCATGCGCTTGCAAAGACATTTCCACCAGGTGTCTCCCAGCCACAGAAACGGAGTGCCGTCGGCATGCGCGAAATACCCCTTGCCGGCGGCTGCCTGCACAAAACCGTGCTTCAGCAGGGGATTGTCACCGGTGTAGGCAGCGACGGAAAGAGCCTGTTCCTTCCCGTTCAGACCTGTATTCGCCTTGTCGGTGCACTCGACTCGATAGGTGTACTCTCCCTGCACCGGCGGTGAGAATCGGACTTTCCAGGTGCCACCGCCCGCCCAGAAGGCTGGAACTCTCCACTGCCTTTCGCCCTGCTTGAAGATGACATCCACCTCGATATCCATGAATGAGTTCGTATATGCTTTCGCGCTCTCGAAGGATGTCTCAAACAGGTCCCATTGTTGAATCTGTGCGCGGGTGCCGACTTCCATGACGCGTCCATCGCCAGCGAACAACCATGGCAGGAGGGCTGGGTCGGCATATGCCCGGGTATAGGCATCATGGCCTCCATCTGGAAATTCCGTGTAGCGGGGTTGGATGCCTTTCAGCACTTTGAGCGCGTCGATCATCTCCCGCGTACGGCCTACCGGCACGGTCCGATCATCGGCGCTATGATAAGCCCAGACACGAAGATTTCTGAGGTCGGTTACTTGGGCGATTTTGCCCGGGTCGCCCCCGGCGCAGATGGGAACTGCCGCCTTGAACTTCTTGGGAACCCTGCAGACTGCATCCCAGGTCCCGTACCCTCCCATGGAAATGCCAGTCACAAAGAGTCGAGATACGTCGATCCCCCGATATTCTTGTGGGAGAGAATCCACAAGTGCCAACGACGCCTCCATCGGCCAGGTGATGGAAGTGAACTTGCCGACACCGCTTGGTTCGCTCCAGGGCATGGCGGCCCATTGCTGATTTTCCGGACACTGCGGAGCCAGGATGAAACAGGGCCATTTCCGCTGGTTGGCAGGTTCCGCCAAGACCAGAAATCTTGGCACATCCGTCATCTGTTTCAGATTGTCGGAGCCTCGCCCGCCGGCGCCGTGAAAGTAGAGGACCAGCGGATACGGCTTGGATGCATCATAGCCATCGGGAATGAACAAGCGGTAGGGAAGTGAATGCCCCTTGCCGTCGCTATAGGTGCGGGCCACGAAGCCGCTCGTTTCCGCAGCCCAACCGGCGCAACTGAAAGCAAGGCAAAGCGCAACGATTCGGCAATAGGTGATTGTATTCATCTGTTGGGTTTATCAGTAATAGGGTGGTTCACAGCTTGTTAGTTTCAAAGTTTGCCGGGAAACGCCGCCAGCGTGTAGATTTTCCCCGTCTGCGTATCGAACTCGATGACATTCGTGTCAACTGACTTGACCGACGGCTTGAGCGCGTCTTCCGCCATCATCAACAGAGAAGCCGCCCTGATCCGGCAACGCTTGCCAAAGGCGGACTTGATAGCTAGCGTCACAACCTTTCCATCCGCCCACGTCATATCCACCTCGAAGCCGCCGCGAGCACGCAGTCCTTTGATGGATCCGGTTGGCCAGGCCTTCGGCAGCGCTGGCAACAGCGCGATCTCGCCGGAGTGACTCTGCAAAAGCATTTCGCAAACACCCGCTGTATAGCCAAAATTTCCATCAATCTGGAAAGGACCGGCTCCGAATACCATGTCGAACAGATTTGGAGCGATCTGTTTATTCATGAACTGCAAGATATGTTCATGCGTCTTTTCACCATCCAGAAGCCGGGCGAACAGGTTGATGGTCCAGGCACAACTCCACCCACACCCACTAGAACCGTTCGCTAGGCGGACGTCGAGGGATTTCCGAGCTGCTGCTGCCAATTCAGGGGTTGCGCGCGGCGTGATCTGTGACCCAGGATACAATCCGAACAGATGCGACAGATGCCTGTGGCCCCCATTTTCAGAGTCCTTGAACTCCTCCGGCCACTCCATCAGCCGCCCGTCAGACCCGATCTTCGGGCCTGCCAACAGCCCCCTGGCATCCTGGATGCGGCCAATAAACGCATCATCTATGCCTAACTCACTGGCCGCCTCAATGACGTTGCCGAACAAATTCCATATCTGCTGTTGATCCATTGATGGCCCCATGCAAAGCCAGCCGCGCTGGCCATCGGCGGCGATGTATTCGTTTTCGGGAGATGTGGACGGGCCGGAGACCAGCTTGCCGGTCTTTGGGTTCTTCACCAGCCAATCGAGATAGAATTCCGCCGACTCCTTCATCACGGGATAGGCGCGTTCGAGATAGGCGCGATCACCGGTGAATGCGTAGTGCTCCCAGACAGGTTGGCAGAGCCAGGCACCCACACCCATATACATCCCGAAGGCGGGATGCTCGGGTGCAGAGGTGAAACCCCACACATTTGCAACCGTGTGTACGATCCAGCCATTGGCGTTGTAATGCACTTTGGCCGTCTTTGCACCCGGTACCCGCCACGAATCAATCAAATCGAATGTCGGTAGAAAACATTCCGATAGATTGGTAATCTCAAGCGGCCAGCAGTTCATCTGAACATTGAGATCTACCGTGTATTGGCCGCACCACGGCGTCTGGATCTGATCGGCCCAGATTCCCTGCAAACTGGAGGGCAGGTTGCCGGAACGGGAACTGGAAATCGCCAGATAACGTCCGTACTGGAAAAGCATCGCTTCCAGATCCGGATCAGGCGCTTTGTCTCTTGCCATCCGGGCTAGCCGCTGATCAACGGGCAACTTGCGTGCTTCATGGCCGCCCAAATCGAGCGATGCACGGTCAAACAATTTTCGATAGTCAGCCACATGTGCCTTGCGCAATTCGTCGTAGGGCTTGGCCGCAGCTGTCGCAAGTTGGTCGGCGCTCAGCTTTTCATACGGATTGCCGCGATACGGCGGATTGAGATTATAGTTTGTGCCTGCGGTCAATAGCAGTGTGACGGAGTTGGCCCCCATCACGCGCAGGCAGTTTCCGTCGGTGTTGAACGTGCCGCCATCGGCGACAGCTTTGACTCTGGCGATATATTTCATCCCGTTCGTACCGTTCAAGCCGTCGTTCAACTGGCCACTCATGATCAGGCCGTCTGATCCGACGGCTGTCGTGGTGAACCTTTCTGACCTGGTAAGATTGGCTGTGAAAGCGATTTTGGCGGGCTTGTCGCAGGTCATGCGCACGACGAGCCCCTGGTCCGGGGCGCTCGAAAACACCTCCCGGGTGAACGTGGCATCGCCGATACGATAGCTCACCGTGGCGACCGCCGTTTCCAAATCCAGGGTCCGGCGATACTCGCTGATTTGGCCAGGAGCATCGAACTTCAGCGTCAGATCGCCTAGTGTCTGGAAGCATCCAAAGGGATCGTTCGCGGAGGCGGCACCTTTCGTTCCGAGGCCCTTGCAGATGAGCGTCTTTGCGGATAGGGCTTTGGCCTGTTCGTATTTACCATCGAAGAGGAGTTGGCGTATTTCTGGCAGTGCCGCCAAGGCGTCAGGATTATCACTATTCTGTGGCGAGCCAGACCAAACACTGACTTCATTCAACTGCAGGCGCTCGGATTCGACGCCACCGAACACCATGCAGCCAATCCGGCCATTGCCCACCGGCAGCGCTTCAAGCCATCCAGCTGCCGGCTTGTCATACCACAATGCCAGTCCTGATGGCGGTTCGGATGCATAAGTGATGCCCAAGAGCAAACACCAAGCCATACCAGCCATGAGGACCATCCGATTGCAAGCGAATGCACGATTCCAAAGAGATATATGCATGGATCAACTTCCTTTCAATTACTGAATTTGATCACATCACTCCGAAGATCGTCACACGCTTGAGCACCAGGGGCCTGGGGGATTCGCCACGCGTTTCAAGCTTGATGAATCTCGCCTTGCGCCCGGATGTGACGGTGCCGCCAGACGACTGTGTCACCCGCGCAATCCAGGTTGTGACCCAACTTTTCGCTTGCCAGACTTCTTCCCACTTTTGTCCATCCTCGGAGATGGACATGACGAGTCCTTTGGTCCGCTCCTGCTCACCCTCGCGGTTCTCGATCTCGACCGTTCGAAGCGTCCTAACGCCACCGAGGTCGATCTTCGCCCACGGGTTCTTTTCGTTGTCGGTATGGAATGCAAAGGGAACCTTATCTCCCGAGAAAAGCCGCGCATGGTTAGCAGCAACATCATGCCCACATGTCGAACTGATCTCCAGCTTCGCATTCTGGCTGAGAATCACACCCGGCTCAAATGCCGGCCCGACCTTCAGCACGACAACCGTGTCCACCGGATCCCATTTCATATCCGCAGGCAATGTCAGTTCAAGAGCTTCGTCCGATTGCTTGAATTTCACTTCGTTGCCGCCTAGCAGAAGTGAGGCGGAGATAAGTTTCCGACTGTCGTTCAGCGGCGGCAGATGGAGCGCTTTCCCGTCAGGCGGAATCATCACATGCACATATACGATTGAGCCATCGGCGGAATCGGTGGCCACGACTTCCCATGGGTTGCTCTTCTGCTCAAGTTGGAGAATTTTGCTAGGCTTGGTATTGAGCAGCGACACTTTTCGCTCACGCCAAAGTTTTCCGAAATCATCCATCATCTGCTTCACCGGGGGTGCATAGGCGTCAGCATAGGGCGTCAGGGCCACGTGGACGCCGCCTTTTTGGCCGGGGCAACCGGCGCAGCGGACCACGCCGCGGAAGACCTCCGGTGCAGGGATTTGGACCTTTTTGCCCAAGAACCAAGCGTTATCAGTCGGCAGGATACAGCATTGGTCTTTTTCTCCGTGACTGGGATCGCCGCCCTCGCAGGCCGGCCACGCACTCTCTAACGAAAGACCTGCTGGAACATAGGCGCCTGAATTCTGCCAGATCACCGCATCCGGGTTGCCGGCCCGCAAGGCCACGGCCAGCCGTCCCGCATCGGGAAACACCTTGCCCGAATGTTGATCGATCCAATAGCCGGCGACCCGCTTGCCGTAGCGCAGGCTGATTTCCTTGAACAGTCCTAACAGAAACTTATCCCATTTCGGATTCGGCCATTCCCCAAGCTTCGGACCGGGCAATCCGTTCACTTCCGGCCCCCAGCCGAACAAGGCACGTTCCTCTTGCGACAGGTCGTGTTGATCGGTGGGATGGACGTAGAGGCACAGCGCGATGCCGCGCTTGTTCAGTTCGTCAGCCACTTCGCCTAGCAGGTCGCGCTTCGCCTGGTGCTTGGACAAGCCGGCATCGACCATGACCCTGCTAGGTGCCAGCAGGTACATCGCCGCATGGAATGATGTCAGGGTGACATATTGGGCACCCATGCCCTCGACCGCGTCGGCGAATGCTTTGACGTCGAAGGCATTGGCCTTGGCATCCAAATCCCAGAGTGCTGGTTCAGGCTTACCCAGGAGGTGGGCATATTCGACGGTGTAGTGGACGAAGATACCGAACTTGGCATTTGTGATAAACTCGCGCCCCGGATCCAGCGGGCGGGCGGTCCGGGTGGTATTTGGGAGCGGGGTGGGGGACTTGGGTTCAGCGCCCAGGAGGGTTGTTGCGGATATGAGCGCGGCGAGGCCGGCAAGCAGGGTGTGTTTCATACTGTGTTTTATAGTGTGTTTCTGGGTGTGATTCATTTGGCCTCCGCGATTTCGACTTGATGGGCCTGCATGACCCGCGCCTTCCGAATGGCCTCAAACAACTCGGGCAATTTTTCCATCCGTTTCTCGAAAACCGCCGTGCGTTTGGCTTCGACCTGTTCAGGCGGAATCTCCATGAACTCGGGAACACCGCCCGCACGTAGCACCCCGCCGAATATCCGGTCATGGAAATAGCTGTTCTTGGCGCCAATGGCCGCGGCCACGGCCTTGACCTGGTCGGCGATCGGACCGGCGGCCAGAACCGCCGCCGCCAGATTGACCCCGGCGCCTAACTGGGCAGCGGAATAGTCCGCCACCTTCACCCCGCCGAGCCGGACTTCATACTGGCCCGGCTTCAGCCCGGTCACTTTCAGGGTGTAAACGTTCATTTGCTCTAGGATCGGCACCCACTGCAAAATGCTCTTGGCATCCCCTTCGGGAAAGAAGGGCAGTGCGTTGTCATTCTGTTGGAACCCGATCCTGCCGTCGGCGGCGACCTTCAAGCCATCGATCACGCAGTTGTTGCTCTGCACAACTTTGGCGGATGCTGCGTTGATTTCGACTGCAGCCACCAGTGGCGGAAAGCCCATGCCTTTGAGAATCTCGGCAGCCATCAGGGTCTGGCCGGGTGGGTTTGGATGAACGATGTCGCCGCCGCCGATGCGGTTTTTCGGATTGGCCGCGCGTGCTTTGTCAATGGCCGCCACGAACGGGTGGAACTGGTCGATGAACAAGGCGTTGCCGTTCGTTGAGGCGATCTCCTTGACCGCGCCCGAGAACTTTTCGAGATTCAGGATATATGGCAGGATCGAGGGGCCTTCATCCATCACCTCCACCGGAGTGGTGGTGCACCAGGCGACACGGATGTTGGCGGCCTTCGCCTGATCGGCGATCTTCTGCATTGAGGTCATGAACTCCTTGTAGCGGTTTTCATCGAATTGGCTGCCCCCTCCGCCGCAATCGTTCATGCCGAAATTGACGGTCATGGCGGTGGCCCCGCACCCGACCACATCGCGTTTGAAACGCTGGCCGCCCCCGCCCGCATTATCGCCGCCAATTCCCACGTTGAAAAACTTCAGATCCCAGGTGGGGAAGCGGGTGAGCGCCCAGGTCTCCACAAAACTGCTGTATTGGTGCTGTTCGGTGATGCTGTCACCCATCATCACAACCTTGTCGCCGCTCTTCAAAAAGAAGTCAGCGGCGATGCATGGCACCGCCGACAAGAGCAGGCTGATGGCAACGTGGGGGAAGAGGTGTTTCATTTGGAGTTGATTTACGGTTTTGTTTGGTTTCATATCTTCAGGATGACAGAGTCGGCGGCATTGCCCAAAGACCCGTTGTAATACAGCGTGCCCTCATTGTTTTCGTCACGGGCATTGAACGGATTATCGACCGGCTTCTCATCTTTGTCCGGTGTCCGTTGCACCCAGGCATCCATTTTAGGCTCATTGACCATGATCTGTACCCTCTGCGTGACCGGATCGCCTCCGTTACTTACCGCTAACGCCACGGCCAGCTTGCCGCTGTTCTGTGAGCGTTTGAGGAGAAGCTTCCCCGGAGCGGTCTCCTTGATCACCGCCATGCCCGAAACAGACCACGAATATTTCAGCTCACCCACACCCTTACCCCGCATTGCTTCCAAATTTGCGATCTGCGGCACGACCTCGATTGTCTCCCGGCCATCCCACCGGGCCGGGGCTTGCAATGTAAAAACCGGTTCCAATTCCTTGAGATCGGTGTTCAGTTCTCTCCTCGCGGTGTTTCCGGGGTGGCCGTGTGACTGTTGGACGGCTGCGGATACGCTGTTTTGATGCCGTATTTTGCCGCCAGATAGCCGCCGACCGAGGATTCCTCCTGGGCCGTCAACGTTCTTGAGTAGCCTAGGATCTCGGCCACGTCGAATTTGCACTGCCACTGGTGATCGATGCCCCCGATTTGATAGATGGTCTCCTTCGTGTCGCTGTCATTCGCGGTGATCTTGAGGACCATGAAGTCGGTGATGGTCCCGAGGCTGTAGCCAACCCTGCCCGATTTCTCCAACGTGATCGGTGATCCATTCTTGGAAACAGCCGCCGGGAATTGATCCTCATCAAAACCGGTGGACACTCCCGCGAGCATATAACTTGAAGCCCTGCCCGACGCACGCCCGAGGAACGATCCCAAGCCGCTCCAGAGCGGTGATGGCGAGCGCACGACGACGTATTGCTCCTTGACGAAAAACTTGCCGCCAACATTGAAGCTGCATTCCCCCACGAAGCGCACGGCGGGTTTCGAGCCGAGTTGGTTGGGGACTGCCGGATGGTTGTGTTCCGAAAACACCCCGTGATGCCCGTTGGCGGAGCGGTCATGCCAGATGCGGACCTGCGCGTTGGCATCCGTGTTGACGCCAAAGGACGCATCATACCAACAAGCCAGGCCGGAAGTCACAGGCACCGTGTCGCCATCCACCGTGATGACCACCACCGTGGACGTGCTCACCTGTCCATTGCCGCCAGCGGCTTTGGCTGTTAGATGGTAAGAACCGGCCGGCACGTTCTTCCATTCCACGAAATACGGCGGCGTGGTGGCGGAGCCGATGAGCGCGTCGCCGTTGTAGAAGGCCACTTTGGTTGCCTTGCCGGATACGTCTGCGGTATCGGCCGTGAGGGTAACGGTCGCCGGCGGGCCGAAGCTGGCGCCGTTGGGCGGTGAGGTCAGGATCACGCCCGTCACCGGATAGAGCAACTCCTGCGGAATGATCGAGCAAGCCTTGCGGGACGGCATATACCAATAGAGGCGCGCCGTGGCGGGACCCGCCGCATGATAACACTCCATTTTCAGGCTGTATCTCTGGCCCGCCGTTAGGGTGATCGCAGCGCTGTCGTTCCATAACTTGGTCGTATGGTCGTTCCAGTCGTCGATGACCTGCACGCCGTTGATCCACAAGCGGACGCCATCGCCGGTGCGGGTGGAAAACCGATAGGTCCCGCTCTCCGGCGCCAGCACCTGTCCGGTCCAGCGCGCACCGAAGGCACCCGCGCCGAGCGCCTTGGCGGGTGGTGCCGAACTCCAGTCGAAGTCCACAGCCGGGTCCAACTGCGTCGCCTTCGCCGCAGTGAGATCCCTGTTGTCATAATAAAATGCCTTCAACCCGGTGCCGCCTGCGCCCACGAGCAGGTCCACCGCTGCGGGCGGCGATGTGGTCAGGCTGTCGGTGGACGTGAACGTAAAGCGGTCCATTCCTTGATAGCCTTTCGCGGGGGTGTAGGTCAGGTTGGGCGGGGTGCCTGTCAGTGTGCCATGTGCCGGTTGGGTCGCGATCTTGCAGGTGACCTTGTCCGACCGGAACGATGACCCTGATAGAACGACCGCCTTGGCCGTGTTCGGAAGGGCGACCACGATTTGCGGGCTGGCCACCGGCAGCGCATTGACCAATTTCGGCGTGGTGGTGGCACTTTCGATTGCGTCGATGATTTTGATAATGATGGGCGAATTGTTATCGCCTGGCGTCCACGCGGCGAGATAGGCATGCAAGTCCGGCAGCGCACGCCTGGCCGCCTCGCCATAACCCGGCAGACTGCCAAGGGCGCTTTTGCCCAGTTCTCCCCAATAAGCCACGTTGCCGAGGCTGATGTCGATGCCCTCATCAATCTTGTGTTTTGAGAGGGCCGCCATGGCTGATCCCGCCGGCAAGGAGGTGAACATCCGGTCACACGGTCCCTCGTTCAGCGCATCGGCGAAGAGGTCCGGGGCCAGCGCCACAATATCCGCCAGTTCCAACCGGTCCCGCACAAAACCGCTGGGGATATCGCGCCACATGCCGGCCGGATGTTTGATGCCGGCCCGAACCGCCGGATAGAGCAGGTTCTTGTCGGCCTTGATGGTTTCGCCTCCCAATTGTTTGAACAAGGCCTCTGACAGGTAGCCGTTGGCGATTTGCAGGGGATCGCTCCAATTGAAACCTTTCTCAAACGGATAGGTTGGCGCCACATTCCTGACAAAGGCACCCAACATGTCGGGCACCGCCGGGGCGGCCGCCGCGTTGAGCTGGCCGAGTGCCTTGGCGGCTTTGGCACGCACCCAGATTTCGGGGTCGGATAGCCCCAGTAGATATGACTATCATCCCAGTAGTCATTGCCCTTTCCGGGTGCCCACTGCTCGCCGCCTTCATAGACAAACGATCCGTCGCAGCGGCGCTTCATGTCGCGGTCCCAGCGCAGTTGTTTGAGGTATTCGGTCGCCGCTTGCGGGCCGCCCATGGCGGCACCCAGCGCCGTCCACAGGTAGCTGAAGCCCTGGCCGGTATGCCCGTATGCCTCGCCCTTGAAGCCTGCCAGGGCCATCCGCGAGAAATACTCCGTCTGCAATGGTTTGTCGCCCATGTTGGCGAACATGACTGCGGTCAGCCCATCCTTGCCGTTGCTACAGTGATCATAGTAGAACCGGCTCTGCCCCTGGAGTTGGTGCTCGCCATAATAGGGTTGGTGTTCACCGTAGGGAATGGACCCACGATTCACATAGTAACCGAAGAAATTGGCGGCCCGCGCGATTGCCGGATCGATCTCGGGATCCTTCACGCCGGCCTTCTTGCCCAGCACGATCGTGAGCTGGGCGGCCAGTCCGGCCTGGTTCACCGGTCCATACCAACAGATCGAGCCATGGGTCCCGCCTGCGGCCCAACCGCCGGGCGGCGGGATACTCGAAAACCCGTGGCCAGACGTGCCGAACATGCTGGTGTGTTTGGCCGCATAGATGACATATTCGCTCAGCCCGTGAAACACCTCGGCGTCCTTGGTGAGCATGTAGTACTCTGCCAGGAAAATGCTGTTATAGCAATTCCATGCGGAAACCCCGGTTCGCTCCAGGTCAAGATCCTTGGGTGCGAGCGAGCGGGCATAAGTCTGCAACATCGGCAGGTACTCCGGGTTGCCGGTTGCCAGCAGGGCCAGCGCGCCGATGGCCCCCGCGCCGTCGGTGCCGCCCCAACCGATTTTCAGGATCTTTTGTTGGAGACTCTTGGCGGCGTTGGCCATGATCTTCGCGGATTTGGGACAGTTGAAGGGCGCGGTGTCCGAGTAGGCACCCATGG
>CAIQXC010000326.1 GCA_903875675.1 Akkermansiaceae bacterium | reverse complement strand
GCCTAGCGGATGCGGTGCCCACAGTGCGCCTGATATTAAATCGGCGATGTGATCCGAGGGCGACTCGCGATACATCGTGATTTCCTCGCCGATGACTTCGCGCTCCAGGGTGATTTCCGGGTGGGCAAACGCCGCGTGCCACACCATATCCGTTAGAACATCAGCCAATACCGGCAGCAAGCCCGCTTCGCCTCGACCTTCGTAAACCGTGTGGTCCTCGGTGGTGCCGGCATTGAGCTGGCCACCGCCATTTTCTATCTCAAAACTCAATTCCCGCGCGCTCCGGCGGGCCGTGCCTTTGAACACCATGTGCTCCACAAAATGCGCCAAGCCCGCCGGCAACCCGACCTCATCCCGGCTGCCCGCCGGCACGTAAATCGATAGCGCGGCACATTCGCTATCCGCCAGAGTCGCCACCGCCAAACGCGGGCCGCCCGGCAATTGCCGCCATGCATAATTCGCAGAACTCATTGGATTGCTAGAATAGCGCTGGCCAGCGTCAGATCGTCAGGCCGGGTGATTTTGGGATTTGGGTGGCGGGCTTCGACAAATTTCACGGGCATTCCGATGGCTTGCAGGGCGCTGACTTCGTCGGTCACCTCGAGGTGGCGGGCCTGCACCGCGGCATAGGCATCGCGCAGTTGGGCCACCTCAAACACCTGAGGGGTTTCCATGAACCACAGTTGGTCGCGTGGCACTGCCTCGGCGCAAAAGTCATCGGCGTCGGAGCGCTTCAAGGTTTCCGTAACACGCCGTGCCAGGGTGGCCGCACCAAATTCCCCCGCCGCTGCCACACAACTGGCGATGTCTTCCAAACTGACCAGCGGCCGGGCCCCATCGTGGACGGCGACCCATTGGGTGCCCGCTGCGAGTGCCGCCAGCCCGTTAGCCACTGATTCTTGACGGGTGGCCCCACCGTCCACCCGCCGCACCGGCTTGGCAAAACCCCCGGCACTTTCCAACAATTCCCAACGCTCCGGCGGCCCCACCACGATGATCTCGGCAATCCATTCGGATGTTAGAAAAGCGTCAAGCGTCCGCCGCAACACGGGCAGGCCGGCCAATGGCGCGGCGAGTTTGTTAAAACCCATGCGCTGGCTGCTTCCTGCTGCGACGATGATGGCGGTGGTGTTCATCCCTGGATAGGCGGACGGAAATCAATCTCTAACGCGCTGGAGGTCAGCCCCCAGCATCGAAAGCTTCTCGTCGATGTGCTCGTAACCGCGGTCGATGTGATAGAGACGGTGGATCGCAGTGGTGCCTTTGGCCTTCAGCGCGGCGAGCACCAGAGCGGCGGATGCACGCAGGTCGGAGGCCATGACTGGGGCGGCGGAGAGTTGAGCGACGCCGCGAATGACCGCCGTGCCGCTGTCCACGGTGATGTCCGCGCCCATCCGCTTGAGTTCTGCGCAATGCATGAAGCGCTGGGCAAATATCGTGTCCTTGACGACGCTCAACCCGGGGGTGGTGGCCAGCAGCGCGGTCATTTGCGCCTGCATGTCGGTGGGATAACCGGGGTAGGGCGCGGTGACCAGGTCGCAGCCTTTGGGGTCCTCCCCGCGGTGCACCGTGCAAATGTCACCGGCGGCGTTGAAGTCCACCCGGTGGCCGGCCTTCACCAGCGCCGCAGTGACCGCCTTGAGGTGATCGCGGCAAATGCGCCGCAGGGTGACGCCTTCGCCAGCCAGCGCGGCGGCCGTCATGAAGGTCCCCGCTTCAACGCGGTCAGGAATGACCGTGTGCTGAGTGCCGTGAAGGGATTTGACCCCCTCGATGACGATGCGACGAGTGCCGGCACCCTCAATTTTTGCGCCCATCGCATTGAGAAAATTTGCGAGGTCGAGCACTTCAGGTTCGGCCGCAGCGGATTCAATGATCGTGAGGCCCTCGGCCAGCGTCGCGGCCATCATCACGTTGTCCGTCCCCAATACCGTCGGTCCGTGCGTCCCGCAAAGGTCCACTTCCGCACCGCGCAAACCGTCAGGAGCCGTTAGGATGATATTGCCCCCCTCAAATTCAACCTTGGCACCCAGCGCCTGCAAACCGCGCAGATGAAGGTCCACCGGGCGGTCGCCAATCACGCACCCCCCCGGCAACGACACCACGGCGCGGCCCTTGCGAGCCAGCAGCGGACCCATCACGCAGATGGAGGCGCGCATCCGGCGCACCAACTCGTAGGGGGCTTCCACCGCCAACTCAGCACATGAGATGCGCACGGTGCCAGACGAGCGCTCGACGCTGGCCCCCAGTGCGCTGAGGATCTGAATCATGTAATTGGTGTCCGAGACATCGGGCACTCGGCCGATGATGCAGTCCTCTGCGGTGAGCAAGCTGGCTGCTAAAATTGGCAGTGAGGCATTTTTTGAACCGGAGATGTTGATGGCTCCGCGGAGGGTAGCGCCTCCGTGAACAAGCAATTTGTCCATAGGTGATAGAGTTGGAAAGTGGCTTCGGGGGGTGAGGTGGTGGTGGCGAGACTCGGGCTAGGAAACCGGCCGCCGGGCGAAGGGGAAACGCGCCACGCCGGAGAGGTCGGATTTAATTTCGAGTTCGCTGAACCCGCAGCGTCTTAGAATTTCGCCGATCTGGGAAGCCTGATCGTGTCCGATTTCCAAGGCCAGCCAACCCCCGGGCCTCAACCTCTCAAATGCCTCCGGGATAAAGCGCTTGAGCAAATCCAGACCATCTGGCCCGCTAAACAGCGCCAGCGGCGGGTCGTGCCGCACTTCGCGACTCAACTCGGCCCGCTCGGACTCGGCGACATAGGGCAGGTTGGCCACGATCCCGTCAAACGTCCCGTCAATGGCTGCAAATAAATCGCTTTCGCGCCAATGCAGGTTGGGAATGGCCAGGGCGGCCGCATTTTCCTGAGCCAACGCGAGGGCGGCAGGTGAGATGTCAGCCAGAGTCACCCTCCAGGCCGGTCGTTCGGCGGCCAGCGTCAAGCCCAGCACGCCTGATCCGCAACCCATGTCCAGCAGCGATTGGTCGTCAGGAAAGCTCATCCCCAACAGCCATTCGGCGAGCTCTTCGGTTTCCGGCCGGGGAATGAGCGCACGGGCATCGCTCTTGAACTCGCGGTGATGGAACGACACCTGCCCTAACAAATGCTGGAGCGGCACTCCTTCGCCGCGCAATTTCAGGGCTTCCCGCAGCGGTTGCAGGTCACTTTCGCTCAGTGGGCGGTCGAATTGGACATACAGATCCATGCGTTTGCACTTCAGTTGGTGGGCGACCAGCCATTGCATGTTGCGCCGCGCATCCGCGATCTCACGTTTTTCCAAATAGCGCGTTCCTCCGTCCAAGGTCTCCAGTACCGTGCGAATCTTTGGTAACTCGTTTGAAATCAACATAGAAAAATACTCGCTTCCGATTGCTTCCCAATACGCGCCCCGGCACCCTGGCGCGAAAATACATGCTTTACCGCGTGAAGCCAGCCATAACATTTGTTTGAGGCATGGCGCTTCCGCCCACAGTCGACAGTTAGGGAATCCGACTTGCTCGCTCCGTTGTCGAAAGAGAGGTCGAACACTGAGTTCTGAAGCTGGCGGCCGTCGGATGAGGGTGTGTTCATATTGCTGTGCTTCGGCGACCATGTCATGCAACGGAGAATTCACCCCTCGCTGCGGCATATTTTTTGCTTGTGCAAATCTCTCACCTGCCACCAGCGGGACCATTGGTGATCGACACAACATTGCCATCACTGCTGAAAGACAAACTGAAAACCTGGCCCAAATACGGCGGCCCTCGATACTGTGCGACGTGTTTGCCGGTCACGGCATTCCAGACAGTGACCTGGCCCCAATCATTGCTGAAGTTGCCCATCGCCGTGGCCACCGTCTTGTTGTCCGGCGCAATTGCCAGGGATGTGATTCGGTAAGACAATCCAGGTTCCGAGAGGACCATCACCGGGCCAACCGGCTTGCTCGTCGCTGCCTCATAGAGCCGGACGTTACCCTTGAATTCCGGCCCTTCCACCTTCAGCACGAATTTTCCATCACTGCTTGCGACCTCGCGGGAAACCTTGGCGATGCCCTTGCCACCTGCTATATACTTAAAGGTGATTGGCAGTGGCACCTCCGGCGGCGGGGCTCCCGGGCACTCTAGCAGCAACGCCACTGCCAAGATGAAAACGGGTATGCAACAGGTGATGGATGGTTTCGCTGGGCAACGGTCTTCAGCCGTTCTTGCAAATGCAACCGATCGCAGAACAGCTGACCATGCATTCAAAAAGAGCACTCCCCGATGAGATCGATTCATAGATGAGCTTGTAACCCACCATTGCTGCCTCGCCAAGTCCAATCTGCCCATATATCCTGCCGGATGCCATCGCCGAGGAGATGGACGTGGCAATCAATTCTTCGCGGCGTGGGATGGGACATGCGGAAGTAACCTCAGTCGGGTGGGGGAGCTGGCTTGTCCGGCGAGCCGACACCTCCGCCATCGGCGTGGCCACCGCCGCGATGCTGTCGGGCGCGAATGAGGGTGAAGAGCAGCGACACGGCTAACAAGACGGTGCCGAGCACCAAAAACGAGATGATGCGCTGGGCACCATCGAGTTTGCCGATGCTCATAATAAGAATGTAAGCGACGCTCAGCAGCAGTGTGTTGTGGCCCATCCAACGGTATTTGCGGGCACCGGTGAGCAGGTTCATGACATAGTAGAACAAGGCGATGCCGACCCACGACAAGGCCACCCACGCCTGCGGCACGATGTGATAGAACGTGTAGGGCAGAACGATGAAAGCGCTTGTCAGATAGGCGTTGCGCATCAACTCGGTCTTTAACTCGAGGCGGTCTTTCTGCCACTTGAGGATGCGGGCACTGGTCAGAGCCACCACCCCGAGCAGCAGGCTGAGCCCGTGTTCCTGCTGGACCAGCACCATATAACAAATGACCACTGCCAGATAGATCAGGAAGTTTGCGACGATGATGAAGCGGGATCGGAACCAGATTGCGGTGGTCATTACCAACAGGCTTTGAGCTGAGAGCCAAGCAAAGAGGTCCGGCACCTCGGTGGCCTTGATCAATGCCATGTTCAATGCGGCGTAGCCGGTCATCGCATAGATAAAGGTGGCGAAGCGGCTGCGTTCGCGCACCCAGAAGAGCACCGCGATTCCTAACAGGACAAGTGAAGCGGCGACGTGGGCCGCGAAAAATGCTGCCTGATATTTGACCAGGGAATGAACTAGGAACAGAAGATAGCCGCCGCTATTAAGCACCGCGCCGACCTGTGCCACCGGCCCCTCACAGGTGCGCTGCGAGCGGCAACTCATCGCCAGCGCATGCATCACCATCCACCCCAGCAGCAGGCATAACCCGGCGATGGGGCCGTTTGCAACTTCCACGCGGTGGCCGGTGAGTGGATCACCGAGCGCCCATAGCAGATAGGTCAGCCACCCGCAGGGCGTGGCAAACACGATCAGCCATGGCCAATCCCGCCGGCTCAGCGCCCAAGCCGCCACCAAGCACATCGCGGTGATCATGGTGAAGACAAACCACGGAGTGCCAACCGCCAAGGCTGCGGCATACCCGCTGAACATCGCCAATCCGGTCAACAGCACCGATTTTCGCCGCCAGCCAATAGCCAGATTGACGGCGACGGCGAGTGTTAGGCAGGCAGCAGCAGTGGCCGATCCCTGGACTAACAGCGAGGGCGAGCCAAAGTAGCATAAGCGCAAGGTGGCAAAAAATCCCAGCGCCATGGCGATGCCTCGGCACTGTCTGGCAATGAGCGGCAATGTGTCACGCAAGCCGTGCGCCAGCAGGAACAAGCTGCCTGCAAGGAGCCAGCCAACCAGCGAGGGGATGAATTGAGGCAGCGCGTGCCAAGGCAGCGAGAGGACCAGGGCACAGGCGATGGCAAGCACGCCGATGCCGATATTTGCAAAAAGGTTTTGGCCGACGGCCACTTCGAGTTCGCCGACGGAGGCCGCTGTGGCCAGGCGAGTAGCGGCATGCGTTTGGGCGGCGGGTGGTCTTGCCGGGACCTCGGCCAAGCCGAGCATTACCTCCACTCTGGCAAGACGTTGCTCCAAACGCGCCAACGTTTGCTCCATAGTCGCCACTTCTCTCTGCTGATCAGGTTCACTCATGGCGTTCGGTTGGCTGGCTCTCATCCGCACCCACCGTCGCCAAGCTGGTCGGCCAAGCGGCAGAGGGTATTGTAGTAGTCTTCCGTCTCCAGACCGAGTGCGGCCGCCGCAAATGCCTCGGCATCATCGTTGGAGGCAAATTCACCGTAGTTGACCGCCACAAGTTGGTATAACACCAAATGAGGCACCATCCCCAGCTCGGTCATGTAGAGCGGATGGACGCGGATGATAAACCCGTCCTCCGGCTTCTCGCCCAGCGCGTGTGGATAGGCAAACTCACCCTCACGCAGGCCCTCGTCGGTGAAGGCGATCTCGCAGGGATAGCGCACCAGAGAGCGGTCCGCCATCACCTGCTGGAGTTGTTGCCAGCCGATTTTCGGCCCGTACTTCGCACGCAGGTCCGCGCCTTTGGCCGCAACATGCTCGCTGAGCGAGCGTTGGGCGGTGGCGGCGGTTGGCGTTTCACTCATATATACGAACGGGCGGCAGCGGCGGATGAGTTAGTATGCTAACAACTCGGGCGGAGCATCACCGGCGTGGCAGTGGCGTCTTCGTTGGCACGTGAGAGGCGCCCCTGCAGGATGGGCACCGCCATGCGCAGGAAAATCGTGTAGCAAAGCAAGCCAAATGCCCAGATGCCGAGGCAAACCAAGGTTTCATTGATGGATGGCTGGTACTCGATGAATGCGCCGAGGGTGGTGGGGATGAAGCCGGGAATGACCAGGCCCATGCCTTTTTCAATCCAGATACCGGTGATGGCCAGCACGCATGTTAGGTTGAGCCACTTCAAGCTGCGGCTGATAGGCAGGACCAGCAGCACCATGGCGGTTAGATTGAAAGCGATGGCCGTCCAGATCCAAGGCACGAGTGCGTGGTGGCCGTGGAGGCCGACGAAGAGGTATTTGGCGGAAGCGACGTGGGTGTTGCCGGAGTAGAATTCCTTGAACACTTCGTTGACCAAGAGGAACACGTTGATGAGCATGGATACCTGCACGATGCTGCGCAACATCAGCAGGGCACGGTCCGTGATAAGCAAGCGTTCGGTCATGCGGGAGCGGACGATCTTATTCATCGCGGGACCTTTCATGAGCTTGCGCAGTGAGTCGGCCGGCAGGCGCAGTACGCGGCTGGGTTCTTCGGTGATGGCGGTGGCCACCCGCGGGGTGCCGGCGAGGCTGGAAATTTCACCGAACTGGTCGCCTGGTCCACCACTGCGGATGATGCGGAAGCGGCCGTTTTCCTCTCGCTTGACGACGACGCGGCCCTGCAGGATGAAAAAGGCTGCGTCGTTCTTATCGCCTTGGCGCAGGAGCACATTGCCGGCGGCGAGTTCCAAGACCTCGGCACCGATCAGGGCTTCCTGGCGGATTTGAGGTGAGACGGATGCGAGTTCAGGCAAGTGTCTTGCGAGCAGTTCCAAATCCTCGAGGGTGGCGGGTCGGCCGGCTTGGAGCGTGGCATGGTCTAGCAATTGCTCCGCATCGACGGCGGAAGCGGTGGCAGTGACGCGGCGCACGACTTGCAGCGCGAGGATGATCAATGCGGGGCCGGCGGTGAATGCCGATGCCAGGAAGCGAGGACCGACGATTGCTGAATTCCAGAATGGCCGGCCACCGAGGCCGACATAGAGGAAGGCGGTGACGGTGTGGATGGAGATGGCCCAGACGATGGCAATAAACACGAAGGGGATATAGAACCACGCCGCCGGTTTGCGTCCGCAGTAACGCGAGTAGAGCAGGTAGCCGCAGATGTGCAGGTTGAGCAACAGATATCCGTTGAGCACCAGCACGTCCCAACTGAGCATGGATGCCGGGAAATTGAATTGGCCGATGCCTGGGATCAAGTGCCAGAAATGGTCCGGCCGTCCCAAGTCCACAGTCACGAACGCTAGGCACATGAAGATGGCGGCCACGGCGAGCAACTCGCCGAAGATCACCAAGTCATGCATTTCCTCGTTGCCGTAGATATATACCGGAATGACCATCATGACCGCAGCGGCGGCCACCCCCACCAGGAAGGTGAAGTTAGCGATATAAACGCCCCACGACACCTCGTCACTCATGCCTGTGACGATGAGGCCGTTGACAAACTGTTTGCAGTAGGCGTTGAGGCCGATGAGGCAAATGCTGCTCAAAATGCCCATCCACACGTAGTAACGCCAGTCGCCAACAAAGGCGATTTTAGCGCAGCGCTTCAAGAATACCAGATAGTTGCGAATAGCCGTCGTCATACGTCGAAGTAGTAAAAGAAGCGTGGAGAGGTGCCGAGGTCCTCCTTGAGTTGGATGAAGACCCGCTTGGTGGCGAGAATCTTGGATACCTCGCTCTCGGGATCGAGGATGTTGCCGAATTTGCGGGCTCCGGCGGGGCATACTTCCAAGCATGCTGGATAACGACCGGCGCGAGTGCGCTGAATACAGAAGTGACACTTTTCAGTGACCCCCTGAGTGCGCGGACGATTGCCCAGATAGGCCATCTCCGGATTGAGCCGGTCTTTGGGAATGAGCGGCTTGGTGAAGTTGAAGTGGCGCGCGCCGTATGGGCAGGCGGCCATGCAATAGCGGCAACCGATGCACCAATCGTAGTCGATGGCGACGATGCCGTCGTCCTCCTGCCATGTGGCGTGAACGGGGCAAACCTTGACGCAAGGGGGTTTTTTGCATTGCTGACACTGCACCGGCATGTAGAAGAACCCCTTCTCAGGGACTTTCTCCGGATTGTAATCGTGCTCGGACTTCTCGATGTCGAGCGAACCATGAGGCATTTTCAGCACCCGGATGTATTGGATCTCCGGGCTGCGAGACTGGTTGTTCTCGGCGACACAGGCATGCACGCACTTGCGACAACCAATGCAACGAGTTAGATTCAACGCATAGACGAAGCTCACCCCATCCATCGGCTTGAGGTCTTGCACATGGGGCCTCAATCCGTACTGGCGCTCGACCTCATGGGTGATGCGAGTGAGGACTTTTTCCATGTCAGCGGGAGTCATCTCCCGATAGTATTTCTGTAGGAATTTCTCCATCGAGGAGAAATCCTTGAGTTCAAGCAGGGGCTTGAGGCTGGCTGCCAGCGCCGCAGCGCCGACGCCAAACACGGCGGAGGAACGCAGAAAGCCGCGGCGATTCATCGCGGTGGCCGCAGGTTTTGGCGGCGCATCAGATAGAGGATCCATGATCAATGTGAGGTATGGGACGAGTCGGATGGGGTTTTTTCCCGCAGATAATTGGGCGGCGGAGCCGGCTGGCGGCCGGGAAATTTAGGTGAGTGCGGGTTGTGACAATTCACGCAATCCTGTTTTTTGAACGGGCCATCGAACTTGCCCTGCTCGGTTCCCTCCTTCGTGCGGTTCCAGTAACCGCTGGTGCGACCATGCATCCCGGCCTCCCAGTCCCGATAGGTCGGGCCGTGGCAACTGCCGCAGAGCATGGTGCTTTGCTCAAACTTGAGGGCGCGACCGTCGCGCGGTTGCAGTTGCTCCAAATTCTCATCGTCGTGGCAGTTGAAGCAATTGTTGTTGCGGCCGTGAGTGCCATGGCCCATCACAACGTCAGAGTGCTCGTCGGGTATGATCAACTGCTGCTTGTCATCATATTTCAACACCGGCTTCTTGCCTTTTTCATGGCAGGTGTAGCAGTCGAAATCGTCCAACTCCGCTTTGGAGCGGACCAAGTCGGCGTACGAGCGGCGCCAAGTTTCGGTTTTGAGCAATTCGCGGTCAACCAGAGGCAGTTCCTGGACCGGGGCAATTTTGCCAAACAGGTCCAGCGAAAACGCCACGGCCAGCAGCGCGAAGGTTGCGGTGAGCACCACCAATGCGAGGCGTGTTTGTTTGTTATCGTTCATCATGTTCTCCCTGGTGGGCGCCGCGGGTCATTTCACGGTAGCCGGCAGCGGCGATGGGCCATGCCCATGGCAGCGCCGGCCCGCGGACCGGATTGTCAGATTATTTCTTAAGAGTGAGGGCGTACTTGGCGACGGCCTTCACGTCGGCATCACTCATGTCCTTGAAGCCCTTCATGCGCACCTTGTCGCCATCCTTGACGCCATCCTTGACGGTGGCCTCGATCTTGGCAGCATCGAGCTTGGCGAGCTCGACCGTCAAATCCTTGATCTTGAGCTTTTTGCCCATGGCGGTGTCGCCCTTGCCGTCGGCACCGTGGCATTTTGCACACTCCTTGGTGAACACGGCGCTGCCATCATCGGCAGTGGCGTTGAGGGCTAAGGCCATAAAGGCGGCGGCGGTGACGAGGCTGAGTTGTTTCATTGTTTTCATGGTTGTTTTGGTTGGGTGGAGTTGTTGGAGAATTGGCAGGCGGAAATGTGCGAGACGGGGGGGTATGTGGGACGGTTCACCGGGACACACAAACACTTATCAAGATACGCTCAGGATTGCGCAGGATATGCGCGGTTGATGCAGAGGATATGCGGAGGATATGCGAGTTTACACTCAAACTTTTTAAAAAATCGAACGTGGATTCTGACGAGAATGGAGCCTTATTTATGTAGGTGGCATCTTAGCTTCACGCGGGAAAATGGCCGGTGGGAGAGGAAGTTACGGTGGGTGTTTTGGGATTGGGCTGTTGGTCGATCACCTGAAAAGCCGAGCCGGTCCCGCGAGGGTCGAGCAGGGATTGATCAGCTGGGTTAGTGGGATCTGCGGAGCTTTGGAGGAGAACGCGCAGGGAGATCGAACCGGCGGAACACGCCCATGGCAAGCTCCAATCACTCAGATCCGTGAAATTCACGTCGGCGGTGATGTCCCCACAAACTACAGGAGTCGCCTATCGTCCAAAGATCTTGACGATGCGGCTGGCGGTTGCGGGATCCGGCTGGCGGTTGCGGGATGCGGCTGTGCCCGTCCGATGCGATGTGCCTGCCCGCCCTTTGGGAAAACAGTTCGCATTGGCTCAGAACTCCAGAACTCAGGGTTCGACCTCAAAAGCGCCACGAGGT
>CAIQXC010000325.1 GCA_903875675.1 Akkermansiaceae bacterium | reverse complement strand
TGTAAACTGCGGCACCAGGGTTTACATTGATGATTCCGCTAGTGGCACCGTTGAGCGTGTAGGCTCCAGTCTCCATGCTGCCACTGCCCTGGCTTATGGGTGGCTCAAGCGGCGTCCTGATTTTCTCGGCGGCGGCGGATGAGTGGGGGGCGAGTGCCATTGACCACCGGGCGGTTGATCGTGACCGCTTCGATATCGCCGCGGGAGGGCACGTCGAACATGACGTCGAGCATCAGGCGCTCGAAGATTGAGCGCAGGGCGCGGGCTCCGGTGCCCCGGCGCACGGCTTCCTCGGCGAGGGCGCGAAGTGCATCGCGGGTGACGCGCAGTTTAACGCCGTTCATGGCGAGTTGCTTGGAATACTGTTTGATGAGCGAGTTCTTCGGCTCGGTGAGGATGTTGATGAGTTCGTCCTCAGTGAGTTTGCGCAAGGCGGAAATAACCGGCAGGCGGCCGATGAATTCCGGAATCAAACCGAAGTGCAGCAAGTCCTCAGGCTGCACGCGCTCAAGAATATTGATGGTCGGGTCATCCAGTTGCTGGGTGTTGACGTCCGAGTGAAATCCCAAGGTGTTGCGGCCGAGGCGGCGCTTGACGAGATCTTCCAAGCCGATGAAGGCACCGCCACAAATGAAGAGGATTTTTTCGGTGTTGACCTGAATGTATTCTTGCTGCGGATGCTTGCGTCCGCCCTGCGGTGGCACATTGCAGATGGTTCCTTCGAGGATCTTGAGCAACGCTTGTTGCACCCCTTCGCCCGAGACGTCGCGGGTGATGGAAACATTCTCTGTCTTGCGGCCGATCTTGTCGATCTCATCGACGTAGATGATGCCGCGCTCGGCGCGGGCAACATCAAAGTCGGACGCCTGCAACAGGCGCAGGATGATGTTTTCCACGTCCTCGCCGACGTAGCCGGCTTCAGTTAGGGTGGTGGCATCGACGATGCAAAACGGCACATCCAAGGTGCGGGCGAGGGTTCGGGCGAGGAGGGTTTTGCCGGAGCCGGTGGGGCCTAGCAGAAGGATATTGCTTTTTTCAATTTCCACGTCCTTGTACTCGTCGCCGAGTTTGGCGTGGTCCTGACGCAACCGCTGATAGTGGTTATAGACCGCTACGGCGAGGACCTTTTTGGCGTTTTCCTGACCGATGACAAACTCGTTAAGCCGGTCGCGGATAGCAGCCGGGGTTGGGACTTTGAAGTTGGTTTTTTCCGCTGAGGTGCGGCCTTTTTGGGATGTCCCGCCGAGTTCTTTTTCAAGGATGCTGGCGCATACTTCGATGCACTCGTTGCAAATGTATACCCCGGGGCCAGCGATGAGCTTCTTGACATCGGAGTGGCCCTTGCCGCAGAACGAGCACATGGTGAGATTTGAGGAACGAGCCATAGTGAAGGGGGAAAAGCACAAATTTCCGAACGAAGAAGAAGATGTGGGAAGACGAGCGAATTTCTTGTTTAAGAAATTCGGATTGAAGAATTAGGATTTTACAGCGGCCGTGTCGGGGAGTTGTTTCCGGCTTTCGAGGACTTTATCGACGAGTCCATAAGCGACGGATTCCTCGGCGGACATGTAATTATCGCGATCCGAGTCATGTTCGACCTGCTCGACGGATTTGGAGGTATGTTTGGCGAGGATGCCGTTGAGGCGTTTTTTGAGGTTGAACATGAAGCCGATGGTGCGTTCGACGTCGGAGGCAGTGCCGCTGGCGCCGCCGGACACCTGATGGATCATGACGTGGGAGTTGGGCAGGCAGAAGCGTTTGCCCTTGGTACCGGCGGTGAGCAGGATGGAGCCCATGGAGGCGGCGATGCCGATGCAGTAGGTGTTCACGTCGCAGGTGAGAAACTGCATGGTGTCATAGATGGCGAGGCCAGCGGTGACGGAGCCGCCGGGGGAATTGATATAGATGTGGATGTCCTTTTTTGGGTCCTGCATTTGCAGGAACAGGAGTTGGGCGATGACGGAGTTGGCGACGAAGTCATCGATGGCGGTGCCAATGAAGATGATGCGGTCCTTCAGCAGGCGGGAGTAAATGTCAAAGGAGCGTTCGCCGCGGCCATCCTGTTCGATGACGATGGGGACGTAATAACTATTGCGTGGGGCGGTCTGACTCATGGCGGGAGAGGTGAATTCAATCATTGAGTGGGGCTTGGGAATCTTCTTGTACATCGGCTTGCTCGATAAGGAAGTCAATAGTCTTGCCGATGGTCATCGACTGGCGAAGGCTGCCGATGCGACCGGAGGTCTGCATGTCTTTGATGAATTTTTTGGGGGACAGTTTGCGGGAGGTGGCCATGTGGATGAGTTGGCCGAGGAGTTCTTTGTCATCGACGGTGATATTTTCGGTGCGGGCGACCTCTTGGAGGATAAAATTGGTGCGCAGGCTGGAGACGGCCTGGTATTGGGCGGTGGCGAAGATTTCGGTTTGCTGGGATTGGACCTCGTCTTCGCTCATGCCGGCTTGGATGCCGCGTTCGACCATGGAATCGGCCTGGGTTTGGGTTTCCTGGGTGACGAGTTTGTCAGGCAGTTCGAAATCGACCTGGGCATTGAAGTGGGCGACGATTTGATTGACCTTCATGTCTCTGATTTTTCGCTGGCGCTCGAGCTGCAAGTTATCGCGGATGATGGATTTAAGATCCTCGAGGGACTTGCCAGGGGCGAGGCGGGCGGCGAGTTCGTCATCGAGGGCAGGCAGGATGGAGAGTTTGAGTTCCTTGAGGGTGGTGCTGAAGAGCATCACGGAGTTGCGGAGTTCCGCGACGGGAAAATCTTCCGGGAGGGTAACGGCGATTTCGCGGGTTTCGCCGGGGTTCATGCCGACGAGTTGGCCGCAGAAGCCTAGGAGGAAGGATTTTTCATCGAGGCGCATCCAAAACCCTTCGC
>CAIQXC010000324.1 GCA_903875675.1 Akkermansiaceae bacterium | reverse complement strand
GTGCCGCCGAATGAGTGCCGTTGGAGCGAGCGGCTTTCGCTGGGGCAGTGCCTGCGCTTTGCATTGCGGCAGGATGCCGCAAGCTGCCGGCGGGACGCCGGCGCTCCCCAGCGCATGTCAGCAGCGCATGTCAGCAGCGCACATGTCCGCAGCGCACATGTCAGCAGCGCACATGTCAGCAGCGCACATGTCAGCAGCGCATTTGGTGGGGAGCGCCGCCATCCTGCCGAACGTGCATAAGGAACGCGCCTGGAAAGGCCAAATCCCGTGCCGCCAAATCCTGTGCCGCCGAATGAGTGCCGCCGAATGAGTGCCGTTGGAGCGAGCGGCCTTCGCTGGGGCAGTGCCTGCGCTTTGCATTGCGGCAGGATGCCGCAAGCTGCCGGCGGGACGCCGGCGCTCCCCAGCGTTCGGGCTATTCCATGGCTTGGTGCTCACTTCGCTCCCCCATTCTGTTAGATCTCCTGCATTGCAACGGTCATTTGCTTTTGCTTGCCGCCCTCAATCTCAATCAGGGTCTGGCTGGAGTGGTGGGCGAGATCGGCCCGCCATTTTCCTAACGGGGTGAAAGCGGTACTCCTTTTCCAACGTCGGGCCACCCAGTGCCAGCCACAACATCTAAAATCGGCTTTCCACCCTGCTTGGCGGCTTGCCATCCCGCAACACGATGCGAGCTCGGAGCTTCATCACAACGCCACGAAAACCGCCACCTTCATCGGCGTGGTCCACGCGGAATGGATCAGAATGAGGGCAAGGACGAGCCGGTGCATGCACTGGACTATGCCTCGTTGACAAGGGGCATGTGAAAATCGGTTTGCGTTTAGGCTGGCACTGGGCTACCCCTGCCGTGTGCCCAGCCGAGCCATCCCCCGCCATGCCCGATTCCGCAGCGGACCAACGATCAGATCCATCAGCACGCCAGGCGGGCGCTGACAATCTCATGAAGAAACTGCCCATCATTTTGTTGCTGCTGGCAGCAGGTGCCGCCACCGTCTGGCATTTTCGCAGCAAATTTGCCACCGCTTCGGCTCCCTTGGCGCTTTACGGCAACGTCGATATTCGCGGTGTTGATCTGGGCTTCCGGGTGTCCGGTCGCTTGGTGGAAGTGCTCAAGGACGAGGGCGACGCAGTGGTTGCCGGTGACTTGCTAGCCCGGCTGGACTCGCAGCCCTACGAGCAAGAACTCGCCCGCGCCGATGCCGTGCTGGCGGCCGCCGAGGCCGACCAATTGCTGAAAAATGCCGGCAGTCGCAGCGAAGACATCGAGCAAGGAAAGGCAGCCCTGGAGGAAAGCCGGGTGGTGGCGAGAAATGCCGAACGCGCCCACCAACGCCACCTCGGTCTGGTGGGCCGTGGCGGCACTTCGCAACAGGATTTGGAAACCGCCGAAGCTGTCCTGGACGAAGCCAAGCAACGGGTGAAAGTCAACGAGGCTAAAGTGAGATTGCTAGAGGCTGGGTTCCGCCACGAGGAGATTCTGGCGGCCGACGCGGCAGTGGCTCAGGCGCAAGCCGCACGTGACAGCGCCGCCTTGCATCTGGAAGACACCCAACTCAAGGCCCCCTCGGCTGGCGTCGTGCTCACCCGCTCGCTCGAGCCGGGAGCCATCATGCAGGCCGGGGCCAGTGTGCTTTCGCTGTCGTTGGAGCAGCCGGTGTGGGTGCGTGCTTACGTGCATGAAGCCGAACTCGGCAAGGTGCCGCCCGGCACCCGCGTGCTGCTCACCACCGATGGCCGGGCAGGCCGGCCGTTTCATGGCAAGGTTGGCTTTGTCTCGCCGCGTGCCGAGTTCACTCCCAAATCGGTGGAAACCCCGGAACTTCGCACCACCCTGGTCTATCGGCTCCGCATCGTCGTGAGTGACTCAGATGGCTCGCTGCGCCAGGGCATGCCGGTCACCATTTCGTTAGACCCAACCCCGCGCTGAGGTGTCCGATGTCGTCGTCAGCTTCGAGAACCTCAGCAAGTCGTTTGCCGGGATGGCCACCCCGGCGCTGGCCGCGCTGACCGGTGAGATCCGCCGCGGTTTCATCACCGGGCTGGTGGGCCCGGACGGTGCGGGCAAAACCACCTTGTTGCGGCTCATCGCGGGGTTGTTAGTGCCGAGCTCGGGCCGCCTAACCACCCTTGGGTACGACCCGCTGCATGAGGCGGCGGCGATTCATCGCGAGCTGGGTTACATGCCGCAAAAGTTCGGCCTGTACGAGGACCTCTCGGTTTTGGAAAACCTCACCTTGCATGCCGACCTGCGCAACGTCACCGGCAAGGAGCGCGCGGAGACATTCGGACGCCTGCTGGCCTTCACCGATTTGCAGCGCTTCACCGACCGCTTCGCCGGCAAACTTTCCGGCGGCATGAAACAAAAACTTGGCCTCGCCTGCGCCCTGCTCGGAAATCCACGCCTCCTCCTCCTCGACGAACCCGGCGTGGGCGTGGACCCGATTTCACGCAGAGAACTCCGCCAGATGGTCGAACGCCTCGTCGATGACGGCATCGCGGTCGTCTGGAGCACCGCCTACTTGGAGGAAGCCGAGTTGTGCGGCACCACCCTGGTGCTCAATGAGGGCCAGTTGATCTTCACCGGCCCGCCCCAGACAATGACAGCCCCTCTGCTCGGTAGATGCTGGCACCTCAAAAATCCCGCCGGCAGCAAACGCCGCCTGCTCGCCCAGGCGCTGTCCCACCCGTCCATCAGCGATGGCACCATCCAAGGCCACCACCTCCGCCTGACCTTCCGCGCCAACGCTCCACTCCTCCCCCCAGGCTTCCCCCCGGAGACCCTCGGCGCTCCTCCCAATACCTCCTGGGCACCCGTCGCACCTCGCTTCGAAGACGCCTTCATCGACCGCTTGGGCGGCGGCCCCGGCGGCGATTCGGTCCTCGCCCAACACGTGCCGACCATCCCCAATGACGGAAATGTCGTCATCGAGGCTCGCCAACTTACGAAGAAATTCGGCGATTTCACCGCCACCGACGCTGTCACCTTCGCGGTGCGCCGCGGCGAAATCTACGGCCTGCTCGGTCCCAACGGCGCAGGCAAATCCACCACCTTCAAAATGATGTGCGGCTTGCTCAAACCCACCGCCGGTCACGCCGCTGTGGTCGGCCTCGACCTCCGCCACAGCGCCGGCAAAGCCCGCCAAAAACTAGGCTACATGGCACAAAAATTCTCGCTCTATGGCAACCTGACGGTCCGCCGAAACCTCGAGTTTTTTTCCGGCATCTACGGCCTAACAGGCAACCAGCAGCGCGACAAAACCGCCACCATGGCCGCCATCTTCCACCTCGAGCCCTTCCTCGATGCCAAGACCGACTCCCTCTCGCTCGGTTTCAAGCAACGCCTCGCGCTGGCCTGTGCGGTGATGCACGAACCGGACATTCTCTTTCTCGACGAGCCGACGTCCGGCGTCGATCCAATCACCCGACGCGAGTTCTGGACCCACATCAACGGCCTGGTGGAGCGCGGCGTCACGGTGATGGTCACCACTCATTTCATGGACGAGGCCGAATACTGCGACCGCATCGGCCTCGTCTATCGCGGCAAACTCATCGCCGAGGGCACCCCGGACCAACTCAAAAGCCTCGCCGCCACCTCCTCAGACACCGAACCGACCATGGAAGACGCCTTCATCGCCCTCATCCAAGGCACCGATGAACATCCCGGATAAAGTCATGCTTCATCAATATTGAGTCTCGATATTGAGCCCCTTTTTCTTCATTCTCCCGGTCACACAGCATGAGGTCCGCCAATTTCCAGTCCCTTCCCAACATCATCTGGTCTGTCGCCAATCTGCTCCGCGGCGCCTACCGGCAGCCGCAATACGAGGCGATGGAGGCCAATGACCGATGAATTTGGAGCGCGGCGGCATGACGCCGCTTTGGATCGGGGCGACATGTCGCCCAGAATCGAAAGCGCGGACATGTCGGATCGGGGCGACATATCGCCCAGAATCGAAAGCGCGGACATGTCGGATCGGGGCGACAT
>CAIQXC010000323.1 GCA_903875675.1 Akkermansiaceae bacterium | reverse complement strand
TCTGGTATAACAAGCGTGTGCTGAATCAAGCGGTCAAGCGCAACCTGGAACGTTTCCCTACAGACTTCATGTTCCAGATCAAACCAGAGGAAGCGGAAGAAGTGCGCCGTTCAAGATCACAATCCGTGACCTTGAATCCCGAGACCGCCACCCACTCATCACAATCTGTGATGATTTCCGGGAAACACCGTGGGCACTCCTACCTCCCATACAATAAATATCTAACAATAGATTGCCCCCCTTATGAGAAACACATGGAACAAAGTAGCGATGCTGCTGCCGATGATGGTCGGTTTGACAGCCGTGCAGGCCGCGCCTGAGATCAATAACCGGAGCGGCGCCGCAAATGTCGCTCCCGGCGAAGCGAAGCTCCAGGGCCGATTGGACGGCGGCGGCGACGCCGATGTCGTGGTTTACTATGGTCCGGCCGATGGCGGGACGGACGCCGCCGCCTGGGCTAACAAAATCGAGCTTAAAGGAGTGAAGAACACCACGGAGTTTGCCGCAAATGCCAGCAAACTGACCTTCGGCCAGACGTATTTCTATCGAGCCAGTGCCAGCAACGCGAGCGGTCAGGGATGGGCCAACGCCAGCGCTCAATTCACCACGCTCAAACCCAGGGTGCCGGCCACCAACTCCGACAAATTGCCGGTGAAGGCGGGGTTGGTGTGTTGGTTTGACGCGGCAGTTGGGGTCACGGCCGACGCCAAGGGAGCTGTGCAGACATGGAAAGATCTCTCTGGCAACGGCCATGACGGCAATCTTGTTAGCGGCACGCCCGTCCTTGCGCAAAACCAAATCCACTCGAAACCAGCTGTGCAATTCCGAACGGCGGCCGGCGGCTGCGCCCTCAACCTCGAAGGCCCGCTTGTCACCGAGGAGCAATTTGTCGTCCTGCGCTCGCCCAGCGACAAGTGGAACAACGATGGTTGTGCCTTCGGCCGCCGGCATAAGCGGGCGTCGAGTTATAGGTTGAGCCAGAAGACCACGCAGTTCAACGGCGACCAATACCCGAAGGCGGTGTCAATGAATGGCAAAAAGCTCCCGGAGCCGCCATTCAACATGACGACCATCAACGAATACATGATTTTGAAAATCGACGTCAACGACAATGACTTAAGCAAGGGCACCTATCAAATCGGAGCGGCCGATTCGGCGTCGTGCGACATGGATATTGCCGAGATCATCGCCTATCAAACCCCGCTGTCCGCAGCGGACGAGGATTTGGTCGGCGGCTATCTGGCGGCCAAATACGGCATCACCACAAGCTACACCGCCAATCCAGGCATGACCGCCGCCGCCAGTTTGTCTAACGAGATGGCAACACTCCCATCCCCCACCTCCGCGGTTCTCAACGCGGTACTGGCGTGCCCGGACTCGGTGTATGATGTCCGCGTTTATTGGGGCAGCAGCGATGGCGGCACCGACGCGAATTTGTGGGAGAACTCGGCCCCGGTGAAGACGTTCACCCATGCCGCCCCGACCAAAATCAGTCATACGCTCACCGGCTTGACGCCGGGTGCGACCTATTACTATTCGTTCTGCGGCAGCAACGCGGTGGACAGACTTTGGGCTAACAAGGCATTGAACTTCCGCGCCGGCGGGACGGTGACTCCATCGCAACCGCCAAAGCTCGCTGTGACCAAGGGCTTGACCTGTTGGTTCGACGCGAGCAGCGGGGTCACCGCCGACGCCAAAGGCACCGTGCAGGAATGGACAGACATGTCCGGCAGCAATCATCATGCAAAGACCGGTGGCGGCGTGGCCCCGGTGCTAGCAGCCAACCAGCTCAACTCCAAACCAGCACTGCAATTCCGCAAGGGCTGGCTCGGCATTGACGGCACATTCTTTGCCAAGGAACATTTCCTTGTGCTGCGCTCACCGAATCCCAAATGGAGCGGGGCCAGCGGTTTGTTAGGTAGGCTCAAGGGCCGCGGTTCCAGCTATAATACCTATGGCAACGACACGGGATTCTGGACCGACGTGTCTCCCGCAGCAGTTTCGAGAAACGGCACAGTGATGACCGGTCCGTTGTTCGACTGCTCGCCGATCACCCAGTTCATGATTCTCAAGATCATCGTCAACAATGCCAACGAGACCGAAGCTGCTTACGCGCTCGGCAATAATGACGGGTTGACGACCTGCGATTTCGACGTGGCTGAAATCCTCGGTTACCAGTCGATCCTGGGACCCAAAGATGAGGCATTGGTGGGCGGCTATCTGGCAGCCAAGTACGGCATCGACACGGCCTATCCGCCGCTGCCACCAGTCAAGGTCGCGCCAATTCCAGCTAGCGAATTGGCCGCGGCAAAATACAAGAACTGGAAACACAGTGGTTCCATGTTCCTTCTGACTACGCCAGATGGTGCGGACCTGCCCGCCAGCGCATCGGAAGAGAATTTTCCAGTACTCGTCCGCCTCACCAAGGATGGATTCACCTTCGCGGAGGCCCAAGCCAATGGCGAGGACATCCGGTTTACAACCAACGCCGGGGTTCCTCTTGCATACCAGATAGACACGTGGGACGCAGCCGCCGGGACGGCCTCAGTTTGGGTCCGGGTTTCCAAGATCCAAGGCAACTCACGCCAGGAAATCAACATGTTTTGGGGAAATTCCTTAGCAAAATGCGAATCTAACGGCCCTGAGGTGTTCAATATATCTAACGGATTCCTAAGTGTCTGGCACATGAACGAACCCGTTCAGGACGCTGCCGGAACCGTGGAATCGACCGATCTGGGCACGACCTCCGCCGCCGGTGAGATCGGTTCGGGCCGTCACTTTGCGGGTGGCAAGGGGATCTTTTGCGGTGAGAAAATCACGAAGTATCCATTTGGATCGAGTCCTCACACCACCGAGGCCTGGGTCAAGGCCGACAAAATGAACACGACTGTGGTGGAGTGGGGCAAGCTCGGTGGGGTGACCCTTCGCCTATTGAGCACTCCGTCGCGGGTCGGAGTGAATAACAACAAGACCAGTGTTCAAGGAACCAGCGTGCTGCCAAAGGCGGAGTGGATCCAGATGGTCTATACCTACGACGGCCAGAGCGACCGGATCTATGTGAACGGTGAGTTCGATATGAAAGCTCCGACGGCATCCACCATTGAGGTGTTGACGCCGACTCGGATGCAGATTGGCAACGGCTTCTTTGGCGACATGGATGAAGTGCGGGTGTCTAACGAGGCCCGCTCTGCCGACTGGGTGAAACTGCAATATGAAAACCAAAAGTCCCTCCAAACATTGGTTGGTCCGCTGGTCCAACCCGGCAACACTCTGGCGGCATCGAATAAGAATGTGACCGTGCTAGAAGGCAAACAGGCCTCGGTCAGCGTCAAGGTGGGCGGCGCTCAAAAACTCTATTGGTTTGTCAAGAAAGGTGATACCGAGACACTGGTCGCGGTGGATTGCTTCAGCTACACAGTTGGCAAACGCGTGACAGGCGACGAGTCATTCACCTTGCGCGTCAAGGCTGTCTATGCCGATGGAGTCAAGACGCTGGACATCCCGGTAACCATCCAGGAAGATCTACCCGAACCGGTGTTCACCCTGAAAGCGCCCGCCACCTGGAATGGCCGCTCTCCGGTCGAGGTGCTGCCTGATATCACAAATCTCGCCACCATGAGGGCCAAAGGCGTGGGCGAATTGAAGTATAACTGGGAAGTCACCGGCGGAGTCGTCATGAAGGAGGTGACTCCCGACCGACTGATCCTCAAATTTTCACAATACACCGGCCCGATCACCGTCAAGGCGACTATCAGCAATGGCGGTGCCGCCATCGTGGCCACCACCTCCATCAATGTGATCGAGCCGAAGACCGATCCATGGTTAGAGAGAACTCCGCTCAAGGACGAGAAACCCGAGGACGGCCAGTTCTTCGCCCGGGATGACAAAAACGAAGGCACGCTCTACTACAATGGCACCTTGGACAAACCTGCGGATTCCGTCTTCCTTAAAGTCTATGCCGACGACAAACTCGTCAAAACCGAGACCGCAAAACCCGCAGCCGACTTGAGTTATGCCCTAACTGCCAAGCTTAAAGCTGGCCTGATCAAGTACAAGGTCGAGTTTGGCAGCAAGACCGGCACCACAGAAACCGTCCTGCAAACCGTAACCAACCTCGTCTGCGGAGACGCCTGGCTCATCGACGGCCAGTCCAACGCCTTGGCGCTGGATACCGGTGAACAATCGCCAAACGACACCAGCGAGTGGATCCGCAGTTATGGCGGGCCGACTGGCCGCGGCGATTCGTCCGACTGGGTGCGCGATCGCTTCGGCAGCAATACCAAAGAAAGTCCAAACAAGCGAACCAACCTCTGGTGCTCGCCTGCCTGGAGGCAGCTGCCGGGATCGGACACGGCGCTGGGCTGGTGGGGCATGGATCTGGCCAAAAAGTTGCTAGCCAGCCAGAAAATGCCCGTCTGCATCATTCAGGCCGCGGTGGGTGGCACGCGCATTGACGAGCACAAGTGCAACGACGCCAAGCCGATGGATCTGAGCACGATGTATGGCAAAATGCTGTGGCGGTTGAACAGTGCACGGTTGACGCACGGGATTCGCGGCGTTCTTTGGCACCAGGGGGAAGCCGACCAGGGATTGGATGGTCCCGACGGCGGTTTTGGTTGGGAGACGTATCAGCAATACTTCGTCAATATGTCATTGGCTTGGAAACATGACATGCCCAACATCAGCCACTACTATGTGTTCCAGATTTGGCCCAATGGCTGTGGCCAGGGTGGCGGCCATGGCGACATGCTGCGCGAAGTCCAGCGGACGTTGCCGCGCCTCTATTCCAACTTGGATGTCATGTCCACGCTGGGAATCAAGCCGCCGGGCCCCTGCCATTATCCGCTCGTCGGCTGGTCCGAATTTGTCCGTTTGATGCAACCTCTGATCGAGCGTGACAGCTACGGCCGCAAGGTTCCCGAGACAATCACAGCACCTGATCTCAAACGCGCCTATTATACCAACCCCGCAAAGAATGCCATCACCTTGGAGTTTGACCAACCGGTCATCTGGCTGGATTCATTGGCCGGCCAGTTCTATCTGGATGACGCCAAAGACTTGGTCGATAAGGGAACCGTCAGCGGCAACGTCATCACGCTCCAGCTGAAAAAACCTGCCACCGCAGCAAAAATTGCCTACCTCAAAGAGCTTAACTGGAACCAAAACGACCTGCTCTTTGGCAAAAATGGTATCGCCGCACTCACGTTCTGTGACGTGCCTATCGCACTAGCCAAATAGCTCCAACCCACATGAAACATTCCCTGATAGATCCCAGGCTCGGCTTGACCTCCTGCGCCAGCCTGTCCGGTTGGCTCGCCCTCGCCGGACTGGCTGGTGCCCTAGAAACTCCCCACGCGGCAGCTTCGAAAAACCCGGCGGTGGTTTGGGAGAGCCTGCCGACGATCCGCAGCGGTGTGAAGATTCATGCGCACACCTCAAAAAGTGCGCTCAATTGCACCCTCATGGATTGGACGAACTATACGTTGCAAGACGCGGATGGCTACGAGCAGGCGTCCGTCAAGGGCGGCTCCGGCATGCTGGTCCATGCTTGGTTCGCTTGGCTCGGCAAGGCGGATGGCAACCTCAAACTCTATCTGAAGGATGGACACACGCCGGCTCACGACATGCCCATCACTGAATATTTCAAGGCAGCCAAGCCCCCCCACCAACTCTGGTATAACCAAAATGGCAGCATCTGGTGGGCCTTCCCCTGCCTGCCCTTCACCGGCTCGTTCAAAGCCAGCCTAACAAAGCGACCGGACTGGTATCAGTACACGCTGCACCTCTATCGGGACCAGCGATTTGGCGAAGCCCTCACCGACCAAGAGGTCACGGCCCTTCAAGCCAAGTTACAGGCACCCTGCGGGACGTTTCCCGGCACGAATCCGGGAAACCTTGTGGCAACCAGCACACTTGAAACCGCAGACCCGCAGAAATCCGTGTTCGAGGTCAAACAGGCCGGAGTGATCCGCAGCATTCGGATCACGCCTTCTTCGGCAGATTCCGCAGTGCTGGACAAGTTGCTCATCCGCATGACCACCGACGGCGTGATCACCGCCGAGCTTCCCGTCTCGATGTTTTTCGGCGGCTACCGTGGGGCCGATATGAAGAATGCCCGGGGCTTACCGGCTGGCTATGATGGCAAGAAGTTATATTGTTATTTCCCGATGCCGTTCTGGAAGTCGATGAAGATTGAGCTGGTGAACCGGCAGGCCGGGCCGGTTACGGCGGCATGTGAAATCGGCTGGTCGGACAGCAATCCCTATCCGGAGGCAGGCACCGGGGTTTTCAAGGTCCAGTTCAATGACAACGTGGCGGTCAAGGCGGGTGAGCCGGACTTTGTCAATTTGGCAGTGGACGGCGCGGGCATCCTGGTGGGCTGCGTATCAAAACTCAGCGGCGACATCGAAGGCAATTTCAGCATCTTCACGGATGGCTCCAAAACACCTGTGATTGAGACCACCGGCGGCGAAGATTACTTCAATCACAGTTATGGCATACATCCTGGCATCTGCAATCCGTATAGCGGCGGCCTCGCGGAAAACACCGGATATCGGTTTCATATCCTCGATTATGTGCCATTCCTCAATTCCATCAAGCTCACCCAGGATCATGCACATGCCTTCACCCATGACCGGGATGCGACGTTCCTAAGCGCGGTTTACTACTATCACACGCCCAAGAGTTTTCTAAAACTAACAGATTCTATGGACGTCGGCAAGCCCGAGGCAGAGGCCACCCACCACTACCAGATCACTGGTACAGCTGGCAAAGTGCGCCTGCAATCAGACACCTCAGGATACGAGGGCAACTTCAACGAACCGATAACTGACGACGGCCGCTGGACCGACCAAGGGTCCTCGTTCACCGTCAAGATCACCCCGGACAATGACGGCGTTCGCCTGCGCAAACGCATCAATGATATGACCTATCATCAGGAACTCGATGTCTATGTGGATGGCACCCTGGCCGGCACATGGTTTGAACAGGGAGCAAACCATGTGCTCAACTACGATCATGCCCCGTACAAAGAATTGGTGAAGGCCAATTTTACCAATATCCAGCAGGAGGTTCCCACCTGGCAGAATGGAGCGATGCCAACCAAGTTCCGCGACACCGAGTTCGAGATTCCCGCAGCACTGACCAAAGACAAATCCACACTCAGCCTCAAAATGGTCACCCGCAATTCCCGGGCCGTCAACGCCACTGACGAAAAGCTAACCAACGAGTACTTCTATTGGGTCTATTGCTACCCGGGCGTCCCCCGATAGCACTGCGCCCGGTCTCAGCCAGTCTATTTTTCCAGCAGACCGAGTGTGCCTGGTTTCGAGGTGCGAGCCAGCGACTGGACCCCGCTTGGAGAATGCGCGGGGCTTGACTCGGGGGGGTACTCACATCTCATGGGCACCTCTGGCCGCAGCGCGTGCCATGGGCAGCCCATGTGACTAAAGTCCTTGGAAAGCCAAAGTAACAGTCGGGTTAGGTCAAATTTTTGGCTCTTGTGTCTGCAAGTTTTGCGTCTTCAAGTCTTATGCCTTGAGTCTGAGGCGCAGCCTCGCTAGACTTATGATTGGGAGGGGCCTGAGTGAAATGGGTCAAGCCGCTGATAAAAACCAACTGGTAACCGCTCCAGACAAACCACAGCCCCAAGCCAACACGCAAGCGCAGCGCCAGCAACGTTAGATAGT
>CAIQXC010000322.1 GCA_903875675.1 Akkermansiaceae bacterium | reverse complement strand
TTGATTTGCAGATACCGTTCCAGGCACTGGTCGAGGTTGTTGCCGGGTTTGGTGCCGGCGGCCAGAATGCGGGCGGCGGTCAGCGTGCAATGGACCTTGGTGGCGAATAGGCCGCACTTCACCCACAGCCAGAGCAAATCGAATTTGGCGTTGTGGGCGATGATGCCGGTTTCCTCCAGGATCGGTTTCAGCGGCCCGAGGTCGTAGCCGGTCGCCCGCAGGTCGATGGTCCAGATGGTGCCGCCGTGACGGCTGAGGGTGAGCAACCGGATGTCGCCCTTCCACGGGTCCAGGCCATCACCCTTGCGTGGGCCGTAGGTCTCGATGTCCAGCGCGACGCGGGTTGCACCAGTCAGGTCGAGGGCGATACGGTCCAGGTCGCTGCGGAGGGAGCAGAAAACCGGGAGCGGGGACTTGGGGACTGCGGGGGACATTTGCCCTTCCGCTCTATGTATTTCCGTTAATTCACTATTATTTTTATTTTTTTCCACACCATTTTTCTTCTCCATACACGGGGTTGGAGAATGTCCCCCAGAGTCCCCAAGTCCCCGCTCATCGCCCACGGCGGGCGGTTTTGATGGGGTGATTGGAAGAAAACCGTCGCCTTCCCTGAAGAATCGGTAGGTGGCGCGGTTCTTTGATGTCTGGCGGATGCGGAAGGTGATGCCCCCGAGTTCCCGTTTGTCGAACTTGACCACCAGCCTGCCGAAACTCATCAGCCCCCGGCGCGCTGCAAAATCAATCCAGTCGAACAGATCGTGGACATCCTCGTTCTGCTGAACGAAGTCCTGAAACTCATTCTTAAGCACCTCCCGGTCACCGAAATACTCGAGCGCCAGCACAAAGAACTCCCGCATCGCCTTGGTGGCCTGGTCGCCCGAGGTCTGGCTGTCCTCGTGTGGCATGCACGGGTCCGGCAACCCGGCGCAGTGGAGGATGCCGCCGACTACCCGCCCCCATTCCGGGAACGAGGTGAACGGCGACGGTCCATCCGGGCACCCCTGCCGCACCCATTCGTTGACCAAAGTGGCGACGGCGGAGAGCAGTTCCGACCGGTGGCGCCGCACCCAGCCCTTGATGTCGGTGTGGCGGTAGCGGTGGCCGTTGATGTCGTCGGGCGTGAAGCGCAGGCGGATCCGGCGGCAGCGGCGCTCGATGTCCGGTTCCCAGGTCGCGTTGTTGGCGGAGAACGAATACTCGGTTTCGTTGGGCAGGGTGATCGTTTCGCTCACCCCGAGGCGGCGATCCTCCCACACGCCGGAATCGTCGGTGGCGGCTTCGAGCGAGGCATAGCGGACGTGACCCTTCATGTTCGCCAAGTGGAAGAACCGGCTGCCGGCCATGAGGGCGGAGGTGATTCGTTTGCGCATCTCGTCATCGCATTCCTTGGAGAGCGGGGCGCAGATGATCGAGCGGCCGGTGTAGGCAAGGTGGGTGAGATCGGCGCAGGTGTCCTTGCCGCAGCCCTCGCGGTTGCCGTCGAAGATCCACAGCGGCGTGCGCCGCCAGCCCATCAGCCCCCGGCAGAACGGCGTGATGAACCGGGCCAGCGCATGAACCCGCGCCTGTTCGTCATGCCACCAGAACCCGCCGTGCTCAGCCAGGCCGAACAAATCCTGGAGCAACCAGCGCAACGCCTCGGTGAGCCCCATCGTCTTGAGCAGCGGGGCGTGCGGGTTGAGCCAGGTGCCGAAGCGGTCATCGTATCCAGGTTTCGGATAGACGAGTTTGCCATCGTCCGAGAGGTGCGGCACCGGCACATCGAGCACCCGGCGGATGAGCGGCAGACAGGAGCCGAAGAAGCCGCTGACCAGTGTGATGCGGGCGTCCTGCTCGCACAAGCTCTTCGGGATGAACACCTCGTCGCCGGCAACATCCTCTTTGAGAACGCCGGTTTCGACGGTGCGCTCGACCGCCGTGACGAGTTCGGCGGCCTTGATGGTCGAGAGCATGTGGCCGGGAATCGAACCGGCGCTGTCGGACGCCGGGACCGTAACCACCTCGACGACGTTGGTGGAGAACCGGAACATGTCCAGCGTTGGGGCGATGGTCTCGCCGAGTTCCCTGCTAAACTCCCCGTTGGGACGGCCGAGCGATGGCAGCACGATGCGGGGGCGGCCCTTGGCATTGGTGTTGCCTGGCTGCCAAACGCGGAGGTTGGCGCAACGGGCGGCGATGATGCCGGGCCTTTGTTTTTCCGCCCACTCAACCACGTCGCGGATGCCGCGCGACTCGCAATGGGCGTGGAGGCAGCGGAACCCAGGCATGGTCTCGGCCCGGTTGAAGATGATCGTGTCGGAACCGGGGGCGTCGTTGGCACCACCGCTGTGCGCTGATTCCCACGGGCAGCGCACCGACCATTTGTTAGTGTCCGGGTCGAGGCAGGCCCCCAGGCGGCCAAGGTCTTCCATCACCCCGGCCAAATCCAGCGTGCGCAAGTCCTGATCCCACCGGGACCACCACGGCTTTTCCTTGCCGGGGCGACCGGGTTTTTTCGTTTCCGGCGTGGCGAACCCGAACCAACGGCAGAGATCCACCCACTTCACGTCGGGAAGGTCGCCCGTCACCTCCCATAGATATGTGTGGCCGCTCTTGTGGACGGATGGCGACAGCACAAGGTTCATCCCGTTCAGATAGAGTTCGGCGC
>CAIQXC010000321.1 GCA_903875675.1 Akkermansiaceae bacterium | reverse complement strand
CTTGATAAATCGTCAAATCCCCGCCTCCCGAACCCTCATGCCCATCCCCATCGGCCACATGACAGAGTTTAAATCGACCGTTTGAATCAAACGATTGAATTTCAATTTCGCCGATTTGATGGATGCCGGAAGCGATGGCCGAGCGGAGTTTTTCGGAGCATTTCGCCGATTTCACAAAATTGGGAAAAATCGTCATAAGTGATTTATTTTCAATGTTTATGAGTGATATCGAAGTCGTGGACCAAGTCGAGAATGACATCGGCGATGAGGGGTTCGGTGCCGATGGCGGACGAGTAGAAGAGCGACTTACCGCGGAGAGCGTGGGGGTTGTGGCGGAACACTTCGCGTTGGCTGGCGGCGGGGCCTATCTCGGCTTCGATGCCTAGCAGGACCGGGATGTCCTGGTACGAGTGCAGACCATCGGAAATGAAAAATGGCACGACGACCACGTTGGGGGTCGGGGCGAGTTTATCCCAATCGGCGATGAAGGGTGCCTCTTCCATGAAGGCACCCAGCACGGCTGCGTAACCCGCACCGGAGGCGGCAATCAATGCGACCTGATCGCGGATCGCCTTGGTTGAGTTGGCGTTGAAGCCCGTGCCATGGCCGGTGATGATGAGAGTGGTGGCCGCCGGATCAGCATGCGGAGCGACCTCTCTGGCACGGCGCAAGATCAGGCCGGTCATTGACGGATGGACGCCGACGGGCAGGCAATAGTGAAAGGTTTTTCCGCGCAGGACCGTGGTGGGGCCGCTGAGTTGGAGTTCGCGAGGGATGACGTCTTGGGTGAAGTAGCCCTCGCTGATGAAATCCGGCACGACGTAGATTTCATCGGAGTCGAACAAATAGAACGCTTCCCGCATTGACGGTTCCTCTTTCCAAAAACAACAGTGAACCTCGGCAAAGAGGCCCCGGCGGCGAATCTCCTCGGCATGCTCAAAATACGGCGTCGAAGAATCCGGGTTTTGGGTCGAACCGTGACCGACGATAAGCAGGGCGGAGTTGGGCTTGGGCGCAATGGACATGAGAGCAGGCGTGAGGTGGCAGTGGGGTCGCTGGGCGCAAACCGACGGGAATGTGGCTGGAATCCGCCGGAAAGCAAGGCCATGCCTCCCAAGGGCAAAATCGCTTTTCCACGTGTCCATGGTTTGAAGCCACCCTCTGGCTGGCCGCTGGCACACTTGCCGCCGCCCCGCCGCCGTCGTTCATCCCGTGGCCCAAGGCGCTTGAAATGAAAGAACGCAGCATGACGGTGAGAGCAGGGTGCGGTGATTCAGCCCGCCCTTGGTTCACAGTTCCTGATCTCGGAGGAAATGGATTAGGCACATTTTTCCGAGCTTGGATTTCCGGGCCAACGGCCCATCCGATGCCAGCCTTGGGCAACGCCCAAGGTCACGTGTCATCATGATATTCAAGGGCTGAAAGCCCGGCCTTGCTACAGCGTGAGCAGCACCTACGCGAACATGCCGGTGTGTGGTGCGACGTGGTTTGATGCGGCCCGCTTCAGCAACTGGCTGGGCAATGGTCAGGGGCAGTGGCAGCATGGAGACGGGAGCCTACACGCTCAACGAAGCCACCAGCGGCATCATCACGGTGAATGCCGGTGCCGGGGTCTATATCTCTAGCGAGGATGAGTGGTACAAGGCGGCGTATTACAACGGAGCGACCTCGACCTACTCGCTCTACCCCGACGGCAAAAACACGATCACTTCGGCGGATGCGAATTACTATTTAGCTGCGACTGGACTGGTAAATGTCAATTATGGCACGCCGAGTTCCTACGGTGCCTACGGGATGGGTGGGAATGTCTGGCAGTGGAACGACCTCGTGTCCGACTCGTCGCGCGGACTGCGTGGGTGTGGCTGGTACGCCCTCGGCCTCGACGCGGACTCGCGATGTGCATGTGTTACAATAACCAAAGTTCGGCGTTGGGTGTGGCTGGTACGCCCTCGGCCTCGACGCGGACTCCCTGTCCTGCTCGTCCCGCTACGACAACGTCCCGTCGCTCGAGGACTCCTTCGTGGGCTTCCGTGTTGCCAGTGTCCCTGAACCAACGGCCGTGATGCTGACGATCCTCGCTAGCGGAGTCTTGGTGACTCGCAGGAAACGCTGATTCTTCCCTTTGACTCTTTATCTCTTTGGCCATCGACGAGGGACCGTATCTTTGTGGAGGGATCGTATCTTCGGGGAGGGATCGTTTCTTCGGGGAGGGATCGTTTCTTCGGGGAGGGATCGTATCTTCGGGGAGGGACCGTTTCTTCGGGGAGGGATCGTATCTTCGGGGAGGGATCGTATCTTCGGGGAGGGACCGTTTCTTCGGGGAGGGACCGTTTCTTCGGGGAGGGACCGTTTCTT
>CAIQXC010000320.1 GCA_903875675.1 Akkermansiaceae bacterium | reverse complement strand
TGCACTTATCTAGCTCATCTATAAAGATAATGGCCCCTTCTTTGTGTTTTGCCTGTTCGATAAAGTTTATAATTGCCGGCCATGTCGCCGATCCTCCGCGATTTGAGGTCCCCAGCAAAATCCAATCCGAAACCGTAACTGTTAGAAAGGGAACGCCCAATTCTGCTGCTAGAGAGTGTGCAAGAAATGTTTTACCACCGCCTGAAAATCCCAAAATTAGGAAACATGCGCGAATCTTGAGCCGCCCTCGCCCATGCCCCTGGCCAATGGCTGATCTGTTGACGTAAATGCAACTCCTGGCAATCGCGCAAAGACGATCATAAACGGGTTGTTGATAAGGAAGAATAATGGGTTTGTTTTCTAGGTTTTCTGTTTCAGGCATTGTCGGGTTATGAATGGGTTGGTGTGTGTGATGCGGTAATTGCGCATCTACATATATTCTTATGCTGAGAGTCTCAAACATCACTGGGTTAGACATGGCGTCAGATGTCCATTGGCGGCAGATCACGCATGATGTTTCTGACAGCCATCCTCATTTGCCACCGTCTACGAGCATCAGGATGCACCTCCCATAGCGCCAAATTCTCGAATTCAGGTCGGTAATAGTCTGCTGCCGACTCCGAATTAAGTGTATCACCGACATGCCTCAGCTTTGCCGCGTGAAATATTTTGGCGGATCCCGCATTGAGACTTCCACCAACTTCCTCCAACTTGTTCGCGCAAAACACCGTTGTGAAATGCGACAGACAGAGATCGTAGCAGACCCACCGTAGGGATGGGGCGCTGAAGCGCTCTGGACCTTCAATTTCTAAGCTTCCACCGACCTGGAGGAGATGGGGTAGATGCAAATATCCAGACCAGAAACCCGAAAACCGGTTGCCCACAATTTCCAGATTTGGCAAATCGCATTCGACTACCATCAAGGATCCTCCGACCTCAGTTAGTGCTGGAACATGTAGCATTTGGGTGCCTTGGAAATCAAAATCGCCTCCCACCCTTTGGAGGTTTGGTAAACAAACACGCGAGTCAGTAGGTGAGTAGAAATATCCACCAACTGTTTTTAGATGAGGTGCGTAAATCCATTCCAAGCTTCTAATCTTGATAGAACCACTAACTTTATGCCATGGAAGTTCCACGTCGCGGCGCTTTTTCCACGTGAAGGAGGTGAGTAGGATGGATTCGCCCCGATCATTTTCCATGGTTCGTCGCCATTCTGGCAACACCGCCTGATGCATAATGGATGACGCCATCCGATATGTCGGTTTTGACCAATTTCGGCAATCGCCGAACCAGCGGCCGCTTTGTTGGAAATATGGAACAAGGGTATCCTGGATTTCGCCAGTTCGGGCAAAGTGTTCTATTGAATCAATAATTATCTGTTCATTCATGGTGCTTGGTCTGTATCTATAATTTAGTTAAACGGATGGAAGTGCTATATGCTGATGGTTTTGGTAGGCGTGCTAGAATTAGGTGTTTTTCTTTGGTATGTTGTTACATAACCTCTGAAGACCTATTTTCTGCAAACCTGGTGTGGCGAAAGCCGCGCAGGGCTGCATTAGAGATTCATCAAGGGCAACAGCACCTTTTTAACCCGCCGAAGCTGTTGGCTCACGGCAGGCGGCTTGATGCGAAGGAGTCGAGCGACCTCACAAGTCCGGAGACCCTTGACGCAAACCATGTCGACGATGACAGCGTTCGCCGAACTCAGGCACCCCTCTTGGACAGCCCGGTTCATGCCGATCATCACCAGGCGTGCCTTCACGTCTGCTGGCCAATCGGTAGGTTGCAGCAGCGATGGATGCATGCAGAATCCACCATTGTACACAGTCAGTTCCGTGTGGCGAGATTCATAATTTGTTAGTTCTTCTTTGATTTGCGCTTTGCTGTAACGCATCGCAATCGCTACACATTTCTTCATTGCTGCATGAACAGCGGCTTCGTTACCCGATTTCCGGGCTTTGATATAGTCGGTATTCTTCTCTAAAAATCCTGCAATGGCTTTAAGCAGCGTTTGTTGGCGGATTGCGGGTTCCATTCCCGCCAGAATCCCTTTTTGGATGACTCCGTCAGGCAAACTGCTGCGGCAAATCATGTCCAATTCTACAGCGAGTTGCTCAAGATCATCGAGACGATTCGGTTTCCCCTTGGTCGGGCTCTTTTGTTTATTACTATTGTATTTGTTATTAGTGCGCATAGCACCAGAACCATTGCTTCGCAGCCCGAG
>CAIQXC010000319.1 GCA_903875675.1 Akkermansiaceae bacterium | reverse complement strand
TTTCCATTGATGGCACAACCAGGCGGTGTACTCATTCGCTCCGGCCATACTGAGGCGGGTTGTGATTTAGCTGCGCTTGCTGGCTGCTCACCAACTTCCGTCATTTGTGAAATCATGAATGACGATGGCACGATGGCCCGAGTTGGCCAGCTTGGTGCTTACCAGCAGCGCCATGGTCTGAAAGCCTGCACCATTGCCCAGCTCATTGAGTATCGCCGCCGCTCGGAAAAACTCGTGCATCGCGAGCAATCCGTCGCCATGCCCACGGCTTTCGGCGATTTCACTTGTCACCTCTATGGCATCGATACGGACGCCAGCCACCATTTGGCGCTCACCCGCGGTGAGATTGATCCGGAGTACGCAACTCTGGTGCGGGTGCATTCCGAGTGCCTGACCGGCGACGTTTTTCACTCGAAGCGATGCGATTGTGGCGACCAATTGGCCGCCGCGTTGGAGCGCATTGCCAGCGAGGGCGGCGTCTTGCTCTATCTGCGCCAAGAGGGCCGAGGTATCGGCCTGCCTGCCAAAATCCACGCCTACAAGCTTCAGGAGCAGGGGTTGGATACCGTCGAAGCTAACGAAAAACTCGGGTTTGGTTCGGATTTGCGTGACTACGGCATGGGGGCTCAAATCCTCTGTGACCTCGGAGTGCGGCGCATCCGCCTGCTCACCAACAATCCCCGGAAGGTCATCGGCCTCGAAGGTTACGGGCTTGAGATTGTTGAGCAGATTCCCATCAGTATTCCCGCCAATCCCCACAACGCCAAATACCTGGAAACCAAGCGCCTGCGCATGGGCCATCTGCTCTGAAGAAGGCGCAAGACGCCAAGGCGCAAGAATCCGGCGGCTTCCCGTTCTTTCTGCCCTCTTTTCTCGTGTCTTCAAGTCTTGTGGCTCCAGTCTGACTTAATGATTGCGTTCGTGGGTCTCCGCCTGCATCCTTCCGCGCATGGAACTCGACCTTATCGACGTTCAATTCGACCTCCGCAACCTCAAGCCCCGCGAGCTTGAGGAAGCTCTCGAGGATCCGTTTGGCGTGCGCTTTTTGCCTGATCACGAACGCTCCGACGGCGCCTCGCGCTATTATGCGTTGGGCCGCACCGTGGCCGACCGCCACTTGCTGGTGGCGTTTTGGACCGATGGCAAAGTCATCCGGGTGGTGGCCGCCCGCGACATGACGGAATGTGAACAACGTTTTTACGACCGAAAATATGCAGAATTCCGCTGAGTCCCCCCCCATGCAAGCCGTCACCCGCTGGGCGGATATTCCCGATTTCATCGACGAAGCCGCCGAAGCGCGTTATTGGGAAACCCACGAGATGGACAGCCGGTTGATGGCCACCTCGGTGCACGAGGCCAACGCTCGTGAAAGCACCACCATCACATTGCGCTTCGACCCACGGATGCTCTCGCGCATCAAACGGATTGCCCGCTCGCGCTTTCTCAACTATCAGTCGATGATCAAGCAATGGCTGGCCGAACGGTTGGAAGACGAAATGCGCAAACTTTGAAAATTCATTGGATTTCCCTTTTTTCTCCCCATGGCGAAGGGATATGACAAGCATGGAACGTGCCGGACGTGGCAGCTAGGGTCTGCAAGTGTTAGCCCGGCCAGTCCCAATCGCCAAGTGAGATGCCCGACCCCAAATCTGCACGATGGAGGCTAATTTGACGCCATCTCCGGGCGATGAAAACGCGCTCGATGTCGCCCTGATGGCCCGCGTTGGTGCGGGCGATCACGGAGCATTTCGGCTCTTGGTGGAGCGCCACCAGGATGCGGTGGTAGGGACCGTGGCTAAAATGCTAGGAAATCCGTCGGAGGCGGAGGATATTTCGCAGCAGGTATTTTTGCGTTTATGGAAGCACGCCAAACACTATCGTCCGGACGCCAAATTCACGACCTACCTATTCACCATCACCCGCAACCTGGTCTTCAACGAAAGCCGTCGGCGCAGCCGCCGCAAGGAAGTATCGTCCGACGAACGGGAGGAATCATCCCACCTCCAGATTGAGGCCAATCCAGACCGCCAACCCGACTCGGAATTGCTCCAAGCAGAACTCCGAGCTGCCGTGGATGCCGCCATCGCCGCTCTCCCGGAGGCCCAGCGCCTCGCCGTGGTCCTTCGCCGCTACGAGCAAATGCCCTACGAGGAAATCGCCGGCGTCCTATCCCTCTCGGTTTCCGCCGTCAAGAGCCTGTTATTCCGGGCCCGCAGCACACTCCGAGAGTCCCTCAGCAGCTACCTCGCAGAATAAACTCGCCGCTTTGCCATGACTGAGCCCGCACGATGAGGTTCAGAACCTACTTTTTAGGGATTTTGAGCTTTTGGCCGATATGAAGACTGTCATTTTTGAGGTCGTTGGCCGTCAAAATCGCCTCCGCTGTGCTGTGGTGGCGGCGGGCAATCCTTTCCAAAACGTCGCCATGAACCACTGTGTAGGTGGTGAATTTCTTCGGGTTCAGAGAGTCGGGCTCGGCAGCAGGACGCAAATCGCTCGGAGGCACAACCATGGCTACGGGCGGCTTATCTCCGGCTGGGGACTCGTCAGCAGCGCTCGCCAGGTCGGTCTCGGAGGCAGGAGCGGGTGAGATGCTTGGCTCGGAAGCAGCGGTTTCTTCACTGGGCAGTGACTCTTGCGGGCTGGTGACGGCCGGGTCGGGCCGCGTGACGCGTTTTTGGGTGGGCGGCTCCGGGGTGCTGGCAGTGGTGCTGGCCTTGGTACCGGCCGGACGGAGCCAGACGAACTGATGCAAGGCGCAGCCGGAGGCGTCCATAAACACCTGCATGCTTTTGCGGACGAAGCCGGCACGAAGGAGGCGCAGTTCCGTGTCGAAAAGTCTCTTGTCGTTCTGGCCCCAGAAAATGCCGGCTTCAACGTACTGTTCAACGGGCAAGGGCTGTGGACGCACCGCACGATACTCGCTCAGGCCGGCATTGTTGCGGCCTTCAACGTGTGCGAAATATTGGCCTGGAGGGGCTTGTTCTTGGTAAAACTGCAACTCCGCACTGGTCATCCATTGGGTGTATTCCTCCTCCGGCCACACCGAGCTTGCCGGCAGGCAGTAGCCCTTCGCCGGAGGTTCCTTGGCGGTCGCAACTCCAGACACCTCGTGGGACGGGCGCTTGGAGCAGGAACTGGCGAGGCAGACGACGGTAAGCAGGACGATCAACGCGGGGGTCTTCATGGGCGGGGCAGGTTTGAAAGTGGTTTGACTGGAAACGGATTGCAATCCGTTGGAAGACACTACGCAACAAGATTGATCGTTTACGCAAATTTTCACTCGTGCGACTCGGCGGCCCGGGCGATGCGCAATAACATCGCCTCGCCCAGATGCGGTGCGAGAATCTGCAAACCCACGGGCAGGGCCGCAGCCCCATCGAAGGCGCTGACGCCACAGGGAACGGAAATGGCACAGATGCCGGCGAGATTGGGTGCCAGCGTGAAAATATCCGATAGGTATTCATCAAGCGGATCGATGGACGCGCCGCCGAGTTTGCGAGCAGGGGATGGAGCCACCGGCGAGAGGATGGCATCGACGCGGGTGAAGGCGGCTTCGAAATCCCGGCGGATCAAGCTGCGCACTTTCTGGGCGCGGCTATAATAAGCGTCGTAATAGCCGGACGACAGGACGTAGGTGCCGAGGATGATGCGGCGTTTGACCTCGGGGCCGAAGCCGATTTCGCGGGATCGTTTATAGAGGTCGGGGATATCCGCCGGGTTGGCGGCACGCTGGCCATAGCGGATGCCGTCGAATCGAGAGAGATTGGATGACGCCTCGGCCGGGGCAATCACATAGTAGGTGGCCACCGCGTATTCGGTGTGCGGCAGCGAAATGTCCACCACCTCGGCTCCTTGGGCGGCCAGTGCCTGCACCGCCGCTTCCACTTGCCGACGCACACCCGGCGCGATGCCCTCGCCAAAGTACTCCTTTGGCAAGCCCAGCCTGAGGCCTTTGACGCCGTCGTTGAGCCCACTGAGGTAGTCAGGCACAGGTGCCTCCAAACTGGTGGAATCCAGCGGGTCTAGCCCGGCAATCACTTGCAGGATCCGCGCCGCGTCCTCCACGCTGCGGGTCAGCGGTCCGACTTGGTCCAGCGACGAGGCAAAGGCAACCAGGCCATAACGCGAGACGCGGCCATAGGACGGCTTCAGGCCGACCACCCCGCAATGGGACGCTGGCTGGCGGATCGATCCGCCGGTATCCGACCCGAGGGCGGCGATGGCCGTAAAGTCGGCCACGGCGGCAGCGGGTCCGCCCGACGATCCACCGGGAATCCGCTCGGGATCGTGGGGGTTGCGGGTCGTCTGCAAGGCGGAATTCTCGGTCGAGGAACCCATCGCAAATTCGTCGAGATTCATGCGCCCGAAGGGGATTGCTCCGGCCGCCCGCAGCTTCCGGATAACCGTGGCGTCATAGGGCGAGCGGTAGTTTTCCGCTAGAAACCGCGACCCGCAGGTGCAGGGCTGGCCGAGCACGTTGATGTTGTCCTTGATGGCGATGGGAATGCCGCCCAAGGGCAAGCTCAGATCGACATTCTCCGCCTCGGCCATGGCGGATTCCAGATCGTGGCTAAGATAGGCACCGGTGCGGCCGTCCCGCGCGGCAATCTCCCCGGCAAGCCCGGAAAGAATGGCAGCTGATGTCGTTTGCCCGGCGAGAAGTTGCTGGCGGAGGGAACTGAGGGTCATTTGGAGGAAGGATGTTAGGGTAACTCAGGCGTCGGCAACCACTTTTGGCACGCGAATTTGCCCTTGCGACTGGTCTGGAGCGTTTTGCAGCACGGCGGAGAGTGGCAGGCTGGTATGTGGCTCATCGGCACGCATCCGTCCGAAAACCGGCACGGCGTGGGCGCTCGCCTCGATGCCGTCCACGTCGAGTTGGGAGAGTGTCTCGACGTGGCCGAGGATGGCATCAAGTTGCGGCTGGAACGTGGCGATTTCCTCGTCGCTGAGTTCCAAGCGGGCGAGGTTCGCGACGTAGCGCACGTCAATGTGAGGTTGGGACATGCGCCGAGCATCGACCGCCGGGCGGTGATTTCCAAGCGCGAAATTGCGGGGCGAAAATTGCCGGCCATTGGCTGCCAGAGGAATGGGTTTTTGCCTGCGGCACGCAGCATCAGACCATCCGCCCACGCCCACCCATGGGCACCACAAACACCCCGTGAATCGTAATGAAACAAATCAATAGGCAACGGAAGTATTCAGTCAGATGAAATCCGTGCTTTTCGATAATCTCATTTCTCTGGCTGCCGCGATCGCGCTTGCCACGGCTTTGCCTGCCTCTGCGGTGGATGCAGGGCTCGCCCCGCCGAGCGCTGACTGGTTGGTCAACCCATCATCCTTCAAGGCGCAGGTCTCCATCGACCCCTCCAACAACCAGCTGGTGCTGGATAACGGCCTCCTCCGCCGCACGCTCCGCCTAGCCCCCAATGCCGCCACCGTGGACTATCTCAACCGGGTGACCGGCGAACAGCTCCTCCGCGCTGTCGGCCCGGAGGCCCACGTCACGTTGAACGGCACCACCTACGCCATCGGCGGTCTCACAGGACAACCGACTCTGAATTTCCTGAAACCGGAATGGCTCGACGGGTTGCAAGCGGATCCGGCGGCCTATCGGTTTGTAGAATGGAAGGACGTCCCCATGGCCCCGCGCTTGGAGTGGAAAAAGCGCCCGGCATGGCTGGCCAAAGACCTGCCATGGCCGCCTCCCGGCAAACAAGTGACCCTGCGCTTCCTGGCACCGCCGCTGGCCGCAGACCCGCCCCGCCCCGCCCTGCCCGAGATCCATCTGCATTATGCCATTTACGATGGCATCCCGCTCATGGAAAAATGGCTGACCTTTCACAACCTGTCTAACACCCCGGTACGGATCAATAAAACCGTGGTCGAAACCTTGAAAATCGCCGAAAACGAAAGCTCGACCGAGGAAAACCCGCGGTGGGAGTCCCCCAACCTTTACGTCGAGACGGATTATGCATGCATGAACATGACCGGCAAAGGGGCTAACCAGCGCGCCGTTCATTTTGGCTTGGACCCGGACTATCACACCCAGGTCAATTATGAGGAAAAGACCCCGGCCCTGCTTGAGGTGGCTCCGGAGTTTGGCCCAGATACCGATTTGGCACCTAACAAATCATTCACTTCGATCCGCGCGTTCGAGTTGATGCTAGACAGCAGCGAGCGCGAACGCCGCGGCCTCGCCCAACGCCGGATGTACCGCATCATCGCGCCATGGACCCAGGAAAATCCGGTGATGATCCATTTGGTTTCCAGCGACCCAGGGACGATCCGCACAATCATCGACCAAGCCGCCGAGGTCGGTGTGGAAATGATCATCCTTTCGTTCGGCAGCGGTTTGAATATGGAAAATCCC
>CAIQXC010000318.1 GCA_903875675.1 Akkermansiaceae bacterium | reverse complement strand
GTTGTCATGACCGAAAAGCGTGCCGCGCGATTCATGCCAGCGGAAAACCGGTTCGAAATAACAACTCTCCTGCCGCCGACTCACCACATCGGCGTAATCCAGCCGAATCTTTTCCGTCAAATTGCCGAAATCATGCCAGAGGGCGGGCAGCAGCGGCGCAAGATCGTAACCTTTCAATTCCGCGAATGAGTCTAACAGAAAGCTGGACCAAAACGGCATGCGGCACCCGAAGTCGAGTTCGTCCTGGAAGAACAGGTTGAGGGTTTTGCCCACCTCGCCGGGGCACTCGCGCTCAAAGGGGGCGTAAAGCTTGCCGATGGCGAGCCGGCCGGAATCCGGATGAAGTGGATCGAAGGCGTTGACCCGGGCGAAAACCAACGCCACCCACCAACCGCCTGCGGGAGCCACCCAGCTCAGTTCCCCGTCACGCACCCTGTCAATCAGCGGAATCAAGCCCCCGGTTTGCGGCAGACCGTCCACTAGCGGATAGGCCCAGGCTCCGATGACGTGAGAATCCGCTTCAGCGGCGAGTCGGACGCATTCGTTGTCTGTCGTCGGGCTCGAGACGCAGCTCATTTGCCCGCCCTGCATGCCCGGGGTTTCCCGGCCGATGGCTTTGAGGATCGGTGCCACCAAGGTGTAATCTTGAAAACCGGCGGTCATGCCGCGCTCGGAACATGCTGTTAGAAACCAGCGGAACAACTCCCACCAATCCGCAGAGAAAAGCGGCGGATCGCCGAGATCGCTGGAGCCGTCCGGGTGGTGGGGATAGCTGATGATAGTCTGGCGGACGCCCTTGTCGCGCAGTTGGTCGAGTTGCCAAGCGATGCGGCCGCGTTCAAGGGTCTCGCCCGCCCACCAATAAAATGGTACGGGACCATAGGCAGCGGGTGGCGACCGGAAGATCGCCTGCAGATCTTCCTTCCCAGACTCCTCAGGACGGCGAGTCGCGATCTCTTGGCAATCCAGTGTGAGAGGCATGATGGGGTGGAAAAAACCGTGGGCAACAAGCGCTACACTGCGGAAAGCATGCCACAATCCCCGAATGAATCCCATGGATTATTCCCACAGTTTCTTGGACTTTTCCGATAAATGAATCGGGAAACCCGGCGAATTTCCCAATCTCAACGATTCGGTTGCCAGCACGCGGAAAACGGCTACAGTGCCCGCCCGGCCGCGAATGAGCTGGCCTTCCAATATGAATCCTCCCCATCTGGCAATTGTAGGTGCGACGGGTGCCGTCGGCGAAGAAATGCGGCTATGTCTCGAACAGCGGAATTTTCCAGTGGGCAAACTCACGTTGCTTGCCTCCGCCCGTTCGGTGGGCAAGCGCTTTCCGTTCCGAGGTGAAGAGATTGCCGTGCAGGAGCTCACCCACAGTTCGTTTGCGGGTGTGGACATCGCCTTGTTCAGTGCCGGTGGCTCGATTTCATTGGAATTCGGCCCGTCCGCCGCAGCTGCTGGCGCGGTGGTCATCGATAACTCATCCGCCTTCCGGATGGATCCAGACGTGCCCCTGGTGGTTCCGGAAATCAATCCGCTTGCCGCCAAAAATCCACCTCGCGGCATCATCGCCAACCCCAATTGCACCACCATCATCTCGCTCATGGCACTGGCCCCGCTGCACGACGCCTTCGGTCTCGCAGCAGTCATTGCCTCGAGCTACCAGGCGGTTTCCGGTTCGGGAGCCCAGGGGATCCGCGAGCTCGAGGAGCAGGTCAAAGCCATCACTGCCGGGCTGCCTTTCACGCCCCAAGTCTATCCGCGCCAGATCGCCTTCAATGTGATCCCACAAGTGGATGTCTTCACTGACAACGGATACACCAAGGAGGAAATGAAAATGCTCCATGAAGGCCGCAAGATCCTCGGCCTGCCATCTCTCATGGTTTCCTGCACCTGCGTCCGGGTCCCGGTCTATCGCTCTCACTCCGTCGCCATCACCGCCCAATTCTCCCGCCCGGTCGAGGTGGCTGCCGCCCGCGCCGCCTACGTCGGCAAGCCCGGCATCCAGGTCGTCGATGATCCGGCAACCCGCTTGTTCCCAGTGCCGCTGGATACCACTGGCAAGGACGACTGCCTTGTCGGACGTATCCGCCGCAATCTCGTGTTGGACAATGCGCTGGACCTATGGGTCGTCGGCGATCAAGTCCGCAAGGGTGCGGCCCTCAACGCCGTGCAAATCGCCGAGCTCCTCTGACGAGGTTTAGCGAAAAGTGCCCGCTCAATAACGACTGTGGCCAAGCATCTGAGCTGAGTGTTCGAGCAAGGTTTGTGCTTGTGGCGGCAGCGGAGCTGGATTAGTCATTCCTCCATGTACCTGCCGATTTCATGCTGCACCTTGGCCCTGATGCTGGCCTCGCCCTTGCCCGCTCAAGAACAAAGCGTCAACCCAGGCGTGAATAGCCAGTACAAAGACCCAAATCCAGACGAGTGGGCCACCAAGTGGGAGACCGAAAGCCGCGAGATCTTTTCCCTGCGCGAAAAAATCGTCGCCTCCTGCGCGATCAAACCGGGCATGGCCATCGCCGACATCGGTGCGGGCACCGGGTTGTTCACACGGCTGTTTGCGGTGGCCGTCGGCAACGAGGGCAAGGTTTTCGCGGTGGACATCGCCGACAAATTTGTGAAATACATCGGAAAAACCTGCGAGGCAGCCGGCTTGAAAAATGTGACAGGTGTCGTCTGCTCCGAAGACTCGGCCAAATTGCCGCCGGATTCGATCCAACTGGCCTATATCTGCGACGTGTACCACCATTTTGAGTTCCCATACAAAACGATGGCCTCCATTCACCAAGCATTGAAAAAGGATGGCCGGGTGGTGCTCATCGACTTCCGCAGAGAGCCAGGAGTGAGCGCTGACTGGATCGTCAAGCACGTTAGGGCTAACCAGGATACATTCACCCGGGAAATCGAATCGTGTGGCTTCAAGCTATTGCCAGAACCCGCGGAATTGAATCATGCCCTCAAGGAAAACTATTGCGTCATCTTTCAAAAGGTAGAGCCCACAAAGGAAAATCCAAGCAAATAACCGCTTGGTGGCTCGACAGAAGCTCGGAACCCGGGGCGGGTATGGAGTGGGCAGTAACTTAAACTTTAGCAAGTTGGAGCCTCAAATTTGCCTTCCCCTCAAAAGACCTTTGGCTTGAAGGTGGGGTCGTTGGCGATGTCAGTGATGCCGTCAAGGCACTTGAGTACCCACAGGCCGTTGCGATAAGCGTAGCGATCACTGGCACCCTCGTATTTGAGGGCGGCCATGGCACCTTGCACCTCCCAGTCCCGGTACTCCCTAAACACCTCCTTGAAACGCGCGAGCTTCTCGAGGTGCCAAGCTACATCATCCGGCTTGCAAGTGGTCTTGATTTCCACCACCACGATGGAGCCCCCGTTCACCAGGGTCATGTCCACTTCCAGTTCGCGGCCTTGCGCATCGTAACCGCTGCGGGCCTCGGTCATCTGGGTCACGTTCACGCCCCGCTGCTTGAAGAGCTTGACGGTGCCCGGGCGCATCAGCGCTTCCACCAACTTGCCCCACTGTCCGGTGAACAATTCGCTCAACGCTTTGATCTTGCGGTCAGTCTCCTGCATGCGCCGGTCAGTTTCCTGCATTTGCCGATCGGTTTCCTGCATTTGCCGGTCGGTCTCGCGCTGGGTCACGGCAAGACTGGCAACCAATTCCTTGAGTTCGGCGTCGGACATGTTCTGAAGATGACACGGCCAGAGACCACAGTCAAGCGAAGTGGGCTCGTCCCGGTGCCCCTCCAATTCCTCACGCGTGACACGGCCATGGCGGCCATTTGAAGGTGTGTTCAACCCGACGGAACCGGAACTCGCGGGCAAATAGGGAATTAAGTGCCTGGGATTTCAGCTGGCAGTGCCGGTAGGTTGAGCTAGAGTCAGCGGGTCGCCGCTGAGGCTCGCTGATCCGTTGAAGGAAACCGGCCGGGCGGCACAAGCAACCTGCCCACGCCCCCAAAAATATCTTATGAATCATCGTACATTGCGGCCCTGCGGTCTTGCCCTCGCCCTGCTGGGATTTTTAATACCGGCCCACGGCCAAAATCCGCCTGGCTTCAAGGACCTCAACATTGGCGACAGCGCGCCAGAGTTCAAGTTGCCCGGCGTCGATGACAAAACCATGTCGCTGGCCGATTTCAAGGACGCTAAGTTTCTGGCCGTCGTGTTCACCTCTAACCACTGCCCGGTGTCCCACGCCGCCGAGCCGCGATTGATTAAAACCTATCAGGAATACAAGGACCGCGGTTTGGCCGTGGTGGCGATCAACCCGAACCACCCGGACGGCTTGCGGCCCGACGAGCTGGGATATTCCAAATACGGCGATAGTTTTGCCGAAATGAAACTATATGCCAAGGAGGAGAAATTTCCGTTTCCCTTTCTCTATGATGGCGAATCCCAGTCGGTGGCAATGGCCTACGGTTGCCTAGCCACTCCACATGTCTTCCTGTTCGACCACGAGCGGAAACTCCGCTACAAAGGATGGATCGACGACTGCCGCTTTCCAGGCGACGAGTACGTGACCCGCCCGGATTTCCGCAATGCCGTCGCCGCCTTGGTCGCCGGCCAACCCGTGCCGGTAGCCGTCACCGGCCCGATCGGTTGCTCGACGAAGTGGCGCCTCAAAAAGTCAGAAGTCGCCAGGGATGATGAAAAGTGGGCCTCGCTGCCGGTATCCATCGATTTGATTGATGCCGCCGGAGTGGCCAAATTGCGTGCCAACGCAAGTTCCAAGTACCGCCTGATCAACGTCTGGTCCACCACCTGCGCCCCATGCGTCGAGGAGTTTCCGGTGCTCGTCCGAGTGGCACGCCGCATGGGCATGCGCCCCTTCGAGTTGATCACTCTATCCACCGACATGCCTCAGGACAAGGCCAAGGCCGAAGAATTCCTCCGCAAACATCACGCCGGGCTGCCCGAACACCTCGAGGACAGCCTCGCCAACGAAGGCCGAAAAACCAACAACTACCTTTGCACCGATCCCAGCGCTGCCGCGCTCATCAAGGCGCTCGATCCGGAGTGGGCCGGCCCCGAACCTCACACCATCATGGTGGCTCCCGGCGGTGCCATCGCATTCCGCCATACCGGCAAACTCAGCGAGGCGGAATTGCTAGAAAAAGTCATCGCCGTGCTGACCCCCTACTATCAGCCCTAACGGCATCCTCAGCTGCCGCCGAACATCGGCGTGATGATCAACAGCAGCGACAAAACAACGAGCACCACCACGGCGCTCCAGCCAATGAGGTTGTTGAAGCGATTATTGACGTATTTGCCCATGATCTTTTTGTTGTTTACTAACAAGATCATGCACACCAGAACCATCGGCAGAAGCAGGCCGTTGAGCACCTGTGACCACAGTGAAATGGCAATGAGCGGCGCGTTGGGCACCAGGATGATGACGCCGGAAAGCACTAAAATGCCGGTGTAGAGGACGTAAAACTCCTTGGCCTCGTCCCACTTTTTGTCAATCCCTGCCTCAAATCCAAACGCCTCGCACACGTAAAAGGCCGTCGCCAAGGGCAATATAGTCGCAGAGAAAATCGACGCAATGAACAACCCGAAGGCAAACACCTGCGAGGCAAATGCCCCGGCCAGCGGCTTGAGCGCCAGAGCCGCGTCCTTCGCCTCATTGATCTCGACGCCATTGACGTGCAGGGTGGAGGCACACGCGACAATGATGAAGAAGGCGACCACCACGGTGGCCACGCAGCCCACGACGATGTCAATGAGCGAGTATGCGTAATTCTTCATCTTCAAGCCCTTTTCGATGACGGAAGATTGCATGTAGAATTGCATCCAAGGGGCAATGGTGGTACCGACGATGCCTATGATCATGGCCATGCTTTTGGTATTCATTTCAAACTGCGGATGAATCACGGCATGGCCGATCTCACCCCAATTCGGCTTGCCCATCAAAGCTGATACCACATACATCAACAGCGACACACTAAAGATAAGAAATATGCGCTCGGCAAATTTATAAGTCCCCTTCACCACCAAAAACCAAACTAAAAATCCCACGATCGGCACTGATATGTATTTGCTCACCCCGAATACCTCCATGCTGCCGGCCACCCCGGCAAATTCAGTGGTGGTGTTGCCAATGTCGGCTATCAACAATCCGATGAAAATGAAAAACGTGATCTTCACCCCGGCGTTCTCCCGGATGAGATCAGCCAATCCCTTGCCCGTGACAATGCCCATCCGCGCATTCATTTCCTGAATAACTACTAACACCACAAATGACGGGATGAGCGTCCACAATAGATTGTAGCCGTACACCGCTCCAGCCACCGCATAAGTGGTTATCCCCCCCGCATCGTTATCCACACTGCCAGTGATGATCCCTGGCCCCAAAATCGCCAGAAACAACGCCAGCTTCTGGTAGATGGATTTCTTGTTCTTAAACATTCCGCGAAAAAAATTACTATTTGTTAGTCCGACGTTTGCCCATCAAGTCATCGATGACGTCGTCGATGACGACCATGCCTTGGAGCACGTTGTGGCGGTCCACGACGGGGATGGCGAGCAGATTGTACTTGGAGACGATTTCGGCAATTTCGGTGATTCCTTGATAGTCACTCAGATGCACTGGTGCCGGCTGCATGATCTGGCTAACCTTCATCTCGACCGGGTGAATCACCAGATCCCTGAGAGAAAACGTGGCGATGAGCACCTCGGCCTGATCGGTCACAAACAGATTATACAAGGCCTCGGCCTCGGGCCTCTTCTCACGCAAATCTGCGAGCACCTCACCGATGGTGGCGTTTTCGTTGAATGACAAGACTTCGGTGGACATGATGCTGCCGACCGAATCATCGGGGTAATAGAGCAGTTCACGGACTTCCTGCGAGGTATCTTCGCCCATTTCATTGAGCAAGAGTTCCACCTTGTCGTCTTCCAGGGCATCAAAGATATCGGCGACCTCGTCTGCCGGCATCTTGTCGAGCAGGTCGGCCGCCTTTTCTATCGAGAGGCTCTCAAGAATGCGCACCTGGGCGTCAATCTCTAACTCCTCAAGCACGTCTGCCGCTTTTTCTTCGTCCAGCGAGGAGAACACCTCGGCGCTGGCCTTGCGGCCCAGGTCCTCAATGATATCGGCAAGGTCGGACGGGTGCAGCGTCTGGAGCCGGGAATGGCTTTTTGAAAGTTTGATGTTGAGATTGGAAAAATCAATGGCCGCCACATCTTCCCACAGGATGAATTTGGAGGACAAGCTGGCTCCGAACATGGAGACCAGGGATTTGATAGGTCTGGCAATACCCACCCGCCGCAACAAACCCTCTATGCCAATGTCCACCGCCACCGCATAAGTGCCGTTGACAATGGAAACCAAACGCACGTCGTTGACCCGAACCAACTTGCGGCCGTTGAGATCAACAATTTGCTTATCTAACACGCTGTCCACCAAATACAGGTCGCTCTCAATATGCTCCGCTGACAACTCATCGAGCTTGTCACAGACGACCTTCAATTTGCCGGCGGATTTTTCGATGCGAAAATGCCGGAAGGCCAAAAAGAACGTGCGCTTCTTTTGTTTGATCTTGATGCCATTGACCGAAGGATGGCCCGAGGTGTAACTTGAGGAGTCGAAATCAACCAACAAATCCTTGACCACACCGATGCAATTACCATGAGCGTCGAACGCCTTGGTATCAATGATGCGGCTTAAATAAAATGTGGTGAAGGAAGCCATGGAAACCCGCGCCGAGCATCGCGGCGGTGGATTGCCCCGTCAAGGTGAATACGCCCCCAAATGCGGCAGCGCAGCGACTCAAGAAGCATCAGCCTCGCTTTCTACACAAGGCCAGGCAGCCCGTGCCCCCAAGAGGAGGATAGGCATCCTGCCTGTCATGGACGACGGGCTTCCAGCCTGGCGTTTGATGCGCAGACAGGCTGGAAGCCCCGTCATCCCTCACAGGCAGGATGCCTATGTTCCGCCAAAGCGCGCTAAATTGATAGCATTGGGCGGCCCGGCTGTTTGCCCATGTCCGGAGAATGCGCTGAGCTTGACCCGGGAGTGCCAATCACTTCGGCGGGTCCGGCACGGCGATTTGGTATTGTTTGGCAAGGTCCAACGCGGCGCTACGCACAAAGCCGTCCGATTTGAGGAGGCGCGGCAGTTCGGCGCTCAGGGCGGGCTTGATCTCGGCGGCATCGCGTTTGGCCAGGGGCCGCCAGCTGCCTGTCAGTTGATCGACAGGTGGAGGCTCGAGCCAGAGGGCGAGCAGGCGCAAGGATTCCTTTTGGATTTCGACGGGGATGGAGGGATCGCCGGGCAGTTTGAGGAGGCGGGTGGCGTTGGCGGTGCCGCCGAGGCGGAAGGCATTGTGGATGAGCCTGCGCAGCATGAGCGGTTGCCATGGCCGGGCAGCAAGGTTGTCCAACAGAAAGCCCAACGACACCCGAACTTCATCCAAAGACAAATCCGTGACGGCACGGATCGCTTCATCGGCCACTTGCACGTCCGGATCGTTGATGAAAGTGGCAACATCAGGCTCGTGCATGCGGCGCAGTGCAACGGTGGCCGCCAGACGCACCGCCGACGACGGGAACCGCTCAAGACCGGCAAGCACGCCCGGATTGGGCGCAATGTGCTGGAATGCGTAGGCCCCGGCGTGGCGCAGGTAGGGGTCCTGATTGTTGTTAGATTTGAGAAAATCGCAGAGTGGGCTGTAGAAGCCGATCACCTTGAGTTTGCCGATGGAGAGGGCGGCAAAGTAGCGGACGCGGGGGGATTCGTCGAAGAGCATTGCGGCAAGCGGGAGTCCGGCGGCGGTGATGTATGTGTCAACCGGGTGCAGGGTATCACGTTGCCTAACGTCTGGTGGGCGAATGAACCGGTTTTCGGCGTCGCCGATGGCGCGGACGGCTTGGGCACGGATTTCCGGATCGGGGTTTTTGAGCAAGCCGGCGAGTTGCTGGCCGGCGGCGATGCGCAGCTTGTTGTCGGGAATAGCCCCAAACCCGTCATTTTTGACCACGGGCGAGCCGGACCCACGCCGCGCGAGAATGCCCAATCCCCAAATACCATGCACCCGCTCTATCAGGTCGGCGGATGCAGTGGCTGCTACGAAACGTGGCAATGCGTCAGGCAGGCGGCTGATGGCGAGTTGGGCCCGGAGGCGGAGGCGGGCGTCCGGATGGCGGAGCAGAGTGCCCAGCTCAGCGGAATTGCGCTGGTCAAACCCCTCGCGAACAAGTTTGGCGGTGGCAGCGGCCTCTGCGGCGTGCCAAGTATTGGAACCCGCATCAAGGGCGTAGAGTGGGTACTTGCCGGCAGCTGTGAGAAAAAGCTGCCCGTCCCATGAGTATTGGGCGGCGGTGGCGGCAATCCCCCGCAGCAATGGCCGGGAATCCACCACTTCCATGCCCGCCCCGGCGACTTTCAATTGATAGGAACTGATGCCCGAGTGAGCGGCGTCGCCGGCTTGCTCGCAGATGAGCAGACGGCCGACCTCGGCTTCGAGCAAACCGGTGCCTGGGTGAATGGTTAGGCCGAGGGGATTGGAGCTGAGCTGGGCGATGGGTGGAAGGACGAATGCGGGTCGGAGGTCATGCTTGCGTTCGCCCATATGCTCGTCAATCCAAGGATTGGGCGGTGCCTCGGGCAGGCCGATTTGCTGGTGAAAGTCATGCAGCGTCTGATACTCCATGAGCCAGCCGGAGTCGCCCCCCTCCGCCAGATAGATGAGGCGGGCCGCCTCGCCCAGGCCCGACGCCGGTTCCACGGTGAAAGCGTTGCCGAGGGCATCGAAGGCGATGCCTTGCGGATCACGCAAACCGGTGTGAAACACCTCGAAGCCGCTGCCATCGGCCTCGACGCGAAAGGCGCAGCCTTGGTTGGGATAGACCTCGCGCTTGCCGTCCTTGGTGGTGACGTGGAGGCCACGGTCGCCCATGGTTCCATAGAGGCGGCCATCCGGGCCGAGAGTCAAGCCGCGCAAGGCGTGGCCTGCGGCAGTGAGGTGTACGCCGAAGCCATCCAGCAGGGTCTTGGGCAGGTCTGCCTCGCTATCGCTCTTGTCATTCTCATCCTGCAGCAACATGAGTTTGGGCAGGCCGGCGAGATACACGGCACCCTGATAGGCGAAAACCGCGCCGAGATTGCCAGAATAGGTGCCGGACGATGAGGCACCGTAGCCTTCTGTAAAAGTGGTGGATTGTCCAAAGAGCCCGTCGCCATTGGCATCGGCCAGACGCCGCACCCGGCCGAATTTTCCCATCCGGTAGGCTGCTGGAATTGGGTCCTTCCACTTTTCCAAAACCGCGAGGCTCTCGGCGGCAGTTTTCGCCGCGAGGTTTTCAAGAAACCACTCCATGGGTTGGCTCCCGAGCGCCCCGTCAGCCTCACCGCTCTGCTGTTCGACGATAAGCACCCGGCTTTGGTCATCCATGGCCAGAGCGATGGGCACCAGACCGTCTGGTAGCACGGCAGTGGCCGCAACCTTGAGAAGCGTGCCGACGGGGATTTCAACGCCAGGTTGCCCCGTAGCCGCCACAAGGGGCAGCGTGGGCTCGGCGGCACCGAAGGTCAAACCTAACACATAGGTGGCTATTGATGAGCAAACAATCCGGGACATGGGTGTGGAGCCGAGTTGGTGGGTCGGCCGGCTCAAGGTGCAATGCCGGAGCACTAATTGGAAACACAATTTCGGTGGCTTCAGTGGCAAATCAGTGCCCCAGTGGCAAAAATCGTCATGAACCTGCCTCAAATTCTTTGAACTTGGGGATGATGGCTCGCCAGCCATCGCCGACCGCTTCCAACATTGCGCAAATCGGTCAAACATTGCGCGTTTCAACCAAAGAAAAGGGTTGTGTTCCTCGAGCGTAACAGTAATTTTTTTCGGGAGATGGCATTGCGCAATGCCAATCTTGGTATTTACTTGGTAGTTGCTCAATAAGTGCAATTACCGATTGTATCACCGTTCACTGAAAACCTCTCATGAAAAACCAATCTGACGGCCATCGGACCGGCGGCTTTGCCTTAATCATCACCTTGGCGTTGATGGTGTTGCTCACGCTGCTAGTGGTGGGCCTGTTGTCGCTTTCGAGTGTTTCGTTGCGTACTTCGGCGGCGGGCGAGGCGATGGCCACGGCCCGCTCGAACGCGCGGCTGGCATTGATACTGGCGCTCGGCGAACTGCAACGCAGCGCCGGCACCGACCAGCGGATCACGGCGCGGGCCGATATCCTCGACGCCAAAATTGCCAACCCGCAGATTACCGGCGTTTGGGAATCCATGGAAATCAAAGCCACTTCCCCGCCCTCC
>CAIQXC010000317.1 GCA_903875675.1 Akkermansiaceae bacterium | reverse complement strand
GCCAACGCCCTGCAGGCCGGAGGCTGGCAAATCCTCAAGCGCCGCCAGCAATTTCGCGCCGCGATGTCCTCGAGCGCCGATTGCCTGCACCACTGCACCACCTGTGGGAAAACCGAGCGCAGCGCCCCGGACCTGGAATTTTTCGTCAGCCAGCAAGATCACCAAGAATACTGCAGCTACCATCTGCCCGAAAATCGTCGCTAAGGTGCCTTCCGCCGCCTGAAATCCGTGGTAAAAATCGCAGCAGCAACCCTTTTCATCGTCTTCTCAAGAATGGCCCGTTGGAAAAGAACGGCGGGCCTCGCACTCGGCTGGCTGGTAGCGCTTGCCGGTGCCCACGCCGCCATCCCGGAAGGGGCCACGCCCATTCAACTGGTGGAATGGCCGACGCTCTCGCCCGACGGCAAAACGGTTGTCTTTGAATGGCTAAACCAATTATGGAGCGCCTCGGTGGAAGGAGGGGAGGCCGTTCGTCTCACCGATCATCCGGCACAAGACACCCGTCCGCATTTCACCCCGGATGGTCGCCGGGTGGTATTTTCCAGCAACCGAACTGGCTCGTTTCAAGTGTTTTCGATGGCTGCTGGCGGGGGTGGCGAGACCCACCAACATTCATTCCACAGCGAGGGCGGCTTGCTCGAATGCTTGTCGCCGGACGGCACGCGGGCCATCATCTCCGGCAAACGCGAACTCGCGGGCCCCAACTCCACCCGCTTGCTCGAAGTGGATCTGAGCCGTTCCCGACGCGAGCGTTGCCTGTTCGATGCCTACGCCACCGGTGCCGCTTGCTCGCCGGATGGCGGATGCGTGCTCTTTTGCAGGGGGGGTGAGCGGCCATATCGCAAGGGCGAGTCCGGCTCCCGCGGATCGCAACTCTGGCTCTATCGGGAGTCCGATAACTCATTCCTGAGATTGTTACCCGGTGCCACCGATGCGCGCTCGCCGCTGTGGCAGCGCGACGGCAAGGGATTTTACTATGTATCTCGAATCAACGGCGTCGCCAATCTCTGCTCCTACCGGGAATCAACACTAACCAGCAAACCACTCACGTTTGCGACAAGCGAGCGGATTTCACAGCCAAGCATGTCCGCCGACGAGGGGACTTTCATGATGTTAGCCGGCTGGAACCTCTGCCGCCTGCGGCCCGCCACGGATGCCGCGCCAGTCCCCCTCGAACTGTGGACGCGGGCAAAGGTGCCCGACGTTTCACACACCAGCGAACAAGTCTCAGCCGCGACCGACGCGGATTTCTCGCCCAAACTCGACCAAGTCGTGTTTGCTGCCTGTGACAAGCTGTGGCTGTCCGACCATGGCCGCAATCCACCACTTTGCCTGACAAAATCCTCCGCTGCTGAAAGCGAGGGGCGCTTTTCCCGAGATGGCGAGTGGCTGTACTTTCTGCGTGATGACGGGTTGGAGGCCAATTATTTCCGCGCTGCGTTCAACCATGGCCGCCTCGGCAAGGCCGAACAACTCACCCGTGGCCAGCGCTCGAAGTGCCGTCTGAAAGTCAGCCCGGATGGCAAATATATCTCCTGGGTTGAGGGCAATGGGGATGTGTTTAGCGCCGCCGCCGATGGCAGCAAGCCCATACGGGTTTTTCAATGCTGGGACAAGCCGACCCTCGAGTGGTCGCCCTGCAGCCATTGGTTAGCCCTCGGCGCTGTTGACCCCAACAGCAACCGGGATATCTGGCTCGTCGCCGCCGATGGTAGCCGCCCGCCGCTTGATCTCACTCGCAACCCGGCCTTCGACGGCTCTCCTCGATGGTCGCCGGACGGCCGGTTCTTGGTGTTCACCTCCCGCCGTGGTCTTTCTAACAAGGCTAGCCTGTGGCGCATCGACTTCGGCATGGGCGGCCTCGCCCGGAACACGTCGGATGAGGCGATTGTGCGCTGCGGCGAGCTAGCCACTCCTCTAACGACCCGCGGAATGGAGCCCTGCCGGGTGATCTGGACAGCGGATTCCAAGAGCCTGCTGCTGCAAAACGACAACCCGAACGACCCTCATTGTTATTCTCTATCAGTTTCAAAAAATTCCCTGAGCGTCGTGGCAAAATGTCGTGGCGTGCCTATCCGGGTGACACCTGATGGCAGCTTGCTACTGCTGGTGGACGGTTGTCCGGCGATTCTCAGGGAGGGCAAAGTAACGCGTTTCCCCATTCTCCTGTCGGTTGAGCGGCGGCGTGACGAGCGGCTTCGACTGGGCTTCCGGCGCATTTGGCACAGCCTCGGCGAGCGGTTTTACGACCCCACAATGAAGGGAGCCGACTGGCCGGCGCTGCGGATAAAATATGAGGAGCTGGCGGTCGGAGCGCGGGATTCCAGGCAATTTGAGAGGGTGATCGAGATGCTGTTAGCCGAACTCAACTCCTCACACCTTGGCTTTGTCGCTGATGATTGGCCTCAGCCATCTGTTGCGCCGATGCCCGCGCCCAAGATGACGGCCCACCCGGGTCTGGTGTTTAGAGACGCTGCGGGTGAAGGACCGCTGGTCATCGCCCGGGTGCTTGCAGGTTCGCCAGTGGGGCAACTCAAAGAGGCACCTCAGCCGGGCGAGACGCTCGTGCGCATCGCCGGCCGGGCGGTCAACAATCACACACCTCTGGAGGAATTTTTCACCGGGGCGCTTGACCGGCCGGTTCCGCTGGTGGTGCAGGCGGCCGGGGGCGGCCAACGGGTCATTGAATTGCGCTGCATCTCTTATGAACAGGCCCGGTCCCTTGAGCATGAGGCACGCGAAGTCGCCAACCGCAACCTCGCAGCAACGCCGCCGCACCCGCGCCTCGCCTATCTGGCATGGACGCAGATGGCACCGGAGGACGTTGCACAGCTGGAATTGGCGATCTATCGGGCATCCCTAGACCACGACGGGCTCATTCTCGACGTGCGCGACAATGCCGGAGGCAGCGCGGCGGATCAGGTGCTGGCGATGTTTTGCCAGCCAAAGCATGTGCTCACGGTTCCGCGAGGGGGACCGCCTGGCTATCCGGTCGAGCGCCGCGCTCATCCGGTGTGGGATCGACCTCTGGTGATTTTATGCAATGAAAACACTTGCTCCAACGCTGAGGTTTTTTGTCATGCCATCCAGCAATCCGGCCGGGCCCCTCTGGTCGGCAGCGCCACGGCCGCCTGCGTGATCTCTACGGTCGAGGAAGTCCTCCCAAATCTCGGCCGCCTCCAACTCCCCTTTCGCGGGTGGTTCGATGCGGCCACCGGCAATGACCTCGAGGGCTTTGGCGTGGTCCCAGACCAACCAGCTGCAATCGGCCCAACCGACGAAGTCGCAAGGCGTGATCCGCAATTGCAGCGAGCTCTGGAAGTTCTCCGTGCAGTCCCACAGAATTAGAGGAGTCTCCTGTAATCGAGAGTGCCTACCCGTCCTTTTGGGCAAGTAGGCTAATTGGGCAGGCATTTTTCTGGTGCCTATTTCTCCCGAAGAGAATCTGCTTGGCATGTGATGGGAGGGCCGTAGTCTTTGAAGCGTCGTCTCACCCATGGGAGAATGCTCCCATGTTCTCCGCCAAATCACCTTGATAGGCCGCAAAAACCGCCCCACACGACTCAATGGATTGCCGCGACCCCAATCTGCGATTTGATAG
>CAIQXC010000316.1 GCA_903875675.1 Akkermansiaceae bacterium | reverse complement strand
CTGTTAGCGCTCCTGCTGGCTCCCCCGGAAAGCACCGAAAAAACTCCGCGATCGACCATGTAGCCACCGCCACGAAATCAAAAAACGGCTGGAAGCCTGGTGCAATAAGGGAAAATGCGGCGGCCAAGCCCAGAATATTTGCTGGATGAAAGCGACCCGCAAGCCCCGCCGCGCACCCTGACCATGGTCGTGGACCGGGGCATCTACAGCAACGAACTTTTCAGCCTAGTGGCCGCCGATGCCGGCCTGCACCTCATCACTTGGGAAAGGGGCTACACCTTCAAGCGAAAGCCCGCACCTGCTGTTCTGCGGCGAGCTGATCAAGGGCTTGCTCCATCTCGATCAAATCGTAGACCCTGAGACTATCGATGCCGGCTGATTTGATTTGGCGGAATCGGTCTTTATCTGCGGCAGGGGCACCACTCGGATAGGTGAGAATGATCTGCAGATACTGTGGATAAGTAGTGCACCTGTGCAAGTCGCTGAGGAGTTGATATTCGAGAGGCCGCTCCCGAGGGAACCGTGATACCGCCTTTATGGCCACTTGGAGCGTTGAAATCTCAAAACCAAATGGATCGTTTTGCCGGCTGAGCACGCCTCCGTGACGCCCGATGATTTCGAGAATCTTCGATTCGAAGTCCGGTGCAGCCCGGCGCGACTCTACCGTGGCGCGATCCCGCTCTACAAGGTCGTTGATGTATCCGCTAAAATTCCCCCCGTAGAGGGCGGCCGCACGCATACACGCATAGTCACACAATTGCTGATCCATGAAATTCACGGATTTGACGCGGCGTTCCAGGGTGCCTTCTTGATTGCTTGGCTTGGATATTTCGTTCATAATCTTCTGAACCGCGATCAGAGTAGGACAGTATTCCGATTTTAGCAAGAGAAAACTGTCCATTTCTGTAGATTGTTTTGAAACCAACCCGGTGCTCGTTCCAATGTATGACGTTGTAAGATTTTTGAACGTTGTCATAAAAATCACTTGCATCCGGCAAAATTCGGTTGTACTCCTTGCCGGCCGAAACCGGCCACTATGGAACTTGCCACCACAGAAAACAATCCAGCGGCTCCGCCATCCACGGAATCGATCAATCGAATTCTTGACCTTTTTCAAGAATTGAAGGGAACCAAAGGCTCTTTCGCGCCCTTGATTCATACATGTATGACTTGCATTCATCCAAACCAACCACGCCCCACCCCCTGTACCGACCAATGAAAGGAGAGCCCTATAACGCTTGGCAGGCCCGTAAGAACGAGGAAGGTGACCGGGATTATCGTAATTGGGTGAAGGAGCAATCTCCCAAAATGCTAGGGACTCTCAAAAGTCTCGGATTGGACGCACCAATGAAAGACAGCAATCCGATCTCCGACGACGACACCGTTGACTCAGCCCGTTTGATGGACGATACGACCATTGAGGACAAGCTGGAGGGCCCGGAGCATGACCCGGATGAATGGATCCATCCCGACGTCAATGATGCCCTTCGGTATACAATTGCATACCTCCAGACGATTGATAAATCACTGATTGTCGATTGCTTCGCCTTTGAGGTTAATCGGGGGGGTCATGCCGACACAAGCCACAATGCCATCGCCAGATCCCACAGCGTGTCCGTGCCGACCGTTAGAAGATACTGCGATCAAATTCGCAATTTCTTGAACCAGCAACTGCTCGACATTAGCAGCGCTGAGGCTCTCCGGCACGCCATCGCCTTTATCCAGCCCAGGGCCAATTCGCTGTCGATCGACTGCTTTGCCTTCACATCTGAACTTAGTATCCATTTCGAAGAGACCCCTTCAGATATCGTCGAACGCCACGGTGTGTGCCCGGCTCGCGTCTCCTCGATTAGCGTTAGAATTCGAGATGAGCTAAATTTGCCGCCGCCGCCCGGCACGCGTGCTCTAACAACCCGCAACACTTGCTGCCTTGCGCAACTCAAAAGATCCAGTAGGTTATGAATATCACGATCATCAGCGATCCGGAATTTGAAATTTCCACCACCGGCATCACCTTCTCGAAAGGCTTGGACTTCGAAAAATGGAAAGAACTGGGAGCCGAACTGACGGCCAAGGGCAGGTCCGTCAACTTCCATATCGGCGATTGGATCAACCATGGCCAGAAGGCTTATGGCAGCAAGTACGAGGAGGCGTTGAAGCGCACCGGGATGGACTATGGTCACTTACGCAATATCGCCAGCGTTGCGCGGAAGATCCCGTTGGCAGTTCGTCGTGCAGACCTGGGCTTCGAGCAGCACAAAGTCGTTGCTAAGTTCAAAGATCCCATCGAGCAGGCCAGGTGGCTGGCCTTTGCAAAAGAAAGCAAGTTGAGTGTGCCCCGCTTACGGAAGTCCATCAACCTCAAACGACTTGCCTCCGAAAAAGAGACCAAACGCAATGCGTCCGTCCGAAGTATTGACAATTACACTGTTTCAATTGGCAGCCTGAATCGCTCACTAAAATCTGAGATATTGAGAGATCCTATCAAGAACTGGGACGAAAATCGCCGCAGGACCGTTCGGCGTGATTTAGAACCAATTGTTAAGATCTACAACGAGCTCTTGCCTTCTTGAGCCACCGCACACACTGTTGCAGGGCGATATTGTCAAGCGAGCGGCCGAAAATATCGTCAGGCTGTCGCTACTGATCGAACTGCCCACGTTCACGCTGAGTGTGCTGCCGATGGCGGTGGTAATGGAACTGCCGTTGAGCGAACCTACCAGATCGAGGCTCCCGCTATTGACCTAGGTGGGACCAGTGTATGTATTGGCCCCGGAGAGAATGAGATGGCTTGTCGACTCCTTGGTAAGGCCGCCGCTGCCGGAGATTACTCCCGAAAAATCCCCGCCGTCCAAGGTGATGCGTCCACCTGCGGTCTGGATGCTGCCTGCTCCAGCAAGGGTCCCGATTCTCTCGTCGCCGCCCAGCTTGAGGGTGGCTAACGCGTCAATGGTCACGACGCTGCCATCCGGCAAGCGCTCCGCTCCACCAAGCGTGGTCATTCCGGTTTGGACACGGAATGTGCTCGCAGCGCTATTTCCACTGAGGGTGACTGCCCCGTTGGTGATGACTGCACCATTGCCGAGGTTGGCGTTGACAAGCGAACCATCGTTGAGCGCGTAGGTGGATGCTGTTAGGGTGTGGGTCGGGTTGTTGATGGTGCCTGAGTTGACCACTGTGGCGATGGTGTTATCGGCGTTCCACGGTTCCAGCATTTGTGAGACTGGTGGTCGCGCAGAGTCCTCCTGCATTGTTGATGAGCGTGGCTTCGGCCGCCACACGGATGAGATTGCTGCTGACCGAGTGCAAAGATGCAATCGGGGACTTAGATCTAGCATGACACGTCTCCCACCGCTGCACATCCACCTTACAGCACCTCATGTCGAAAATGCGACAGTGAATCCAATCGACCGTCGCAAAAAGCGACATCACAAGCATCCCAGTGCATTGCGCTTGCCCGGTTGGTAGCCCGCGTTGAGGGCTCAGTCACCCGGAGAGAATCCCCGAGCAAACCTGCAATCTCTGCTTGCCCCCCCTTCATGGCAAGATGGGTCGCGAACGAGTGGCGCAGCATCAGGGGCGTGATTTTCTTCACGTCGGAGCGTTTCATCACTCCGGCAAGCGCTTTCTTTAGGTCGAATCGTTTCAAATTCTGCTGTTCCGTCGGCCTGCACTCTTCTCAGGGGCTAGCAACGACGGTGAGCGCAAGCCATGTCTAGCGCCTCTATTCTTCAATTGTGAGTCCCGGCACTGCTAGGCTCATGCTCAGCCACCCCGGAAATGGTGTAAAAAGAGCCTCTTTCGACCATAATATCTTGAACGGGGCATCAAGCTCCTAACCAAACCGTCCGTCAGAATATCCCTGCCAATCACCCGCCTCATCCGGCCCGAGTTCTCCCCCGAGGTGCCTGGCTGGACACGTGTGTTTCCACAACAACCTCGACAAACAACATTCAACACCATGCCACGAAACCTCTATTCTCCCCGCTTATCCGACGACGTGGTTCGCTTGCTTTACCGCGAGGGTCAACGCCGCCGGATTCCAATGACCCGACTTGCAGATGACCTGCTCCGGCAGTCGCTGGAACAGACCACCCCGGACACTCCGGTCCTTCATCTATGTGAGGATGAGCCCGGGGTGATTCCAAACCGCCAGGCTGGTGCCGCATAAGCACCATCCACAATCCCATTCACCGAAGCACCTGAGGCCAGGCAACACGCCGGACTTTGTTGTTGCGGCTCAGGAACGCATAAGAATCCCAACCCCAGCCTAAGCCTGTCCGGTCCCCTTGATCGTGGCGGGCTTTTTTCATTTTCCCCGTTTTCCCCCATTTCCCCGCATCCGTCTTCACCGACGGCTCGCAGGAACCCACCTTGGCAATCGCCATGGCAGGCTCCTGCGTGGGGGCCGTCATGCTGGTTGCCTTTCTAAAACAAACTGAAAGGAACACATAACGATGAGCCCCAT
>CAIQXC010000315.1 GCA_903875675.1 Akkermansiaceae bacterium | reverse complement strand
CTTGGGGCCATCCTTGGCCAAGGAAATTGCTTCGGGATAGTCGGAGTCCCTTGCAATTTGCTACGGTTTGGCCATCCTCCCCGCCATGCCTGACTCTGAGATGACCGCAACGGAGCAAAAGGCCCACGACGAGGCCCTCAAACGCATCGCCGAGTGCCTGCGCCGCCGCGCTTCGGTGCTCGACTTGAGCCGCCTAGACCTGTCGTGCTTGCCGGGCAAAATCGGTCAACTGGCGAAGCTCAGCGAACTCAACCTTTCGCACAACCGCCTCCGCTGCTTGCCGCCAGAGGTCTGCCAGCTTGAGAGCCTCAGCCGGCTGGACCTCTCCAACAACCAGCTCGCAGCCCTGCCGCCCGCACTTGGCCAACTTGCCAGCCTGACCCTGCTGTACCTCGCCAACAACCCGCTCGCCGCACTACCGCCCGAAGTCGGCCAGCTCACCAAGCTGACCCGCCTGGATATTTCCGACAATCCGCTCACCGGGCTGCCGCCCGAACTCGGCCAACTCACCAAGCTCACCCGCCTCGACGTCTCCAACAACCGTCTCGGGGCCCTGCCACGGGAGCTTGGCGGGCTCACCAGCCTGGCCCGGCTCTATCTGTCTGGCAATCATCTTGCCGCCCTGCCGCCGGAGCTCGGCCAGCTCGCCAACTTGACCCGGCTTTATCTTTCCGGCAATCAGCTCGCCAGCCTGCCGCCAGAGCTCGGCCAGTTGGCCAAGCTCACGGTGCTCGACGTTTCTATCAATAAGCTTGCTGCCCTGCCGCCAGAGCTTGGCCAATTGCTCAACCTAACCGAGTTAAACCTTGATACCAACCTGTTGAGCCGTCTGCCGTCGGAGCTTGGTCAGCTCGCCAAGCTCACGGTGCTGCGGCTTATGTCCAACCGTCTGGTCGCCCTGCCGGAGTCGTTGGCGGCCTTGGAGATGTTGGAGAGATTATTTCTGCACGACAACCCAGCCTTGCAGCTCTCGCCCTCCGTGCTCGGGCCCGATCCGCGCCAGCTGCCGCCGCCACGAGTGGCCGCTCCCAAGGGGATTTTGGATTTTTATTTGGCGCGGCAGGGTGGGCGGACGCGGCCGTTGAACGAAGTGAAGTTGCTGTTGCTGGGCGGCTGTGGTGTGGGCAAGACCAGCCTTGTGAACGCCTTGCGGGACCTGCCATTCCGCGAACGCGAGGAGAGCACGACGGGCATTGCGTTGAGCGATTTGACGATAGACGCGGGCGATGGCCAAGGGGTTATTGCTCATGTGTGGGACTGTTCCGGCCAGCCTGTCAGCCACCTGCTGCACCCGGTATTTTTCAGTCCCCGCAATTTATATCTGGTGGTGCTCAGTGGCCGCGACCACCGAGAACGCGAGGAGGCCAGCTACTGGCTCAAGCTCATTGAGACGTTCGCTTGTGACGAGCAGGGGCTGGTGCCACCGGTGATTGTGGTATTGAATCAATGGAACGTGCCCGGTTGCCGCCCCGAGTTGGACCGCGGCTTGTTGCGGGAGCCGTTTTCTTTCATCCGTGGATTCGTCGAAATGGACTGCAAGGCAAAAAAGGGGGTTTCTGCGCTTAAAGCCGCACTCGTCCGGGAATTTGAGCGCATGCCGTGGGTGAGCGAACCGTTCCCCGAGGAGTGGGATGCCGTGCGTCAGGCACTCGCCGCAAACGCCGGGCATCCACCGCTTCTCACATACACCGAGTACTGCGGCGTGTGCAGCGAACATGGCGTCAAGGACGAGGGCCAGCAGGGCTACCTCGCTGAAATCCTTCACCACCTTGGTGCCGTTCTCAACGAGTCCAACGATCCCCGCCAGCACGATGCCTCTCTGTTCCTGCCCCATTGGCTCACCAGGCATGTTTATGCCTTGATGCACCGTGCCGAAAAACTCGCCGGCGTGCTCCGGCAGGGCGACTTGGAGATGGTTCTGCAGGCGGAACCCGCCCAGGCATCCCGTGCCTATCTGATGCGTTGGCTCCAGAACCGATCCCTCGCTTTCCCCACTCAAACCGCCACCGGTCACGTCTGGTTGGTGCCCCCGGCCTTACCAGACGCCCCGCCAACTGGCCTCGACGCCTTTGGAGAGGCCGCTGAGGCCGTCCGTCTGCGTTACACCTATCCGTCACTGCCGGACCATCTGGTGGCCCGCTTCGGCGCGCGCCGCTACGGGTTTGTCGAGGACGTTCATGAACGCAAGCAACTGTGGCGCAGCGGAGTGATTCTAGCCCGCAAGGGGGCCCGGGTCCTCATCCGCTGCATCCCGAAGAACCGCCAACTGACGCTCACCGTCATCGGCCCCGCCAAACTCCGCCGCCAGCTCGCCGACCTGTGCCAGGATGAAATGCGCGACATGCACGCGGAGATTCCCGGCCTCAAGCCCCTCGGGGAAATCCTGCTGCGCGGCGAGTGGCTTGGCCTCACTCGCATGGGGACGGCTTGCACCCCTGCCGACGAGCGGATGGGCTTTCCAGCACCCTGAAACCCATGCCCACATGATCTATCAATTCGGCTAAGTCGCCACAAGTGCCAAACCATTTTCCGCCGAGATCAGGAAGTGTGAATCTCATGGCGGACCTGGAACGTGGACAATCAGCAGGAAGTGAAGTCAATCCTCCGCTACGGCTAGGATGCTGATAGATCCAACTTGGATCAGGGCATCCCGCCTTTTGGATCTCCCTCTTTGAGCCGGCAGGAGATCCGGCACCCGCCCGTTTCTGGTTGTTCGATGGTGAGTTCCGCGTGGATTAGGCGTGCCCGGTAATGCATGGGGGGGATTCCCATGCCGGAGCTTCCGGCCGACACAGTGAAGCCCTCGCCGTCATCGGTGACGCTGAAGATATGCACCCCGTCGTCGGTGTGGGACTCGATGATGATTCGTTTGGGCATCGCGTGTTTCACAGCGTTGCCGATGCACTCCTGGATGATCCGGTAGATGTGGATTTCGGTGGATTTGTCCAACTTCGGTTCCGCTCCGCTATGCGAGACCTTGCAATGGATGCGGGTGAGGCGGTTCGTCTGCTCAGCCAGGTCCTTCAACGCAAGGCGCAGGCCGTTACGTTCGAGTTCTATCGGATAGAGTCCCTTGGCGAGACGGCGCGTGGAGTCGAGCGCTCTGCGGACGTAAGTGGCCAATTTACCGGCGTCCTTGGTCAGCGGGTTGATCTGAGCGCGGAGTTCTTTGGTGAGCGCGTCACCTAGCATGGCGATGCCGGACAATTCCTGGCCGAGGCCGTCGTGCATGTCCTGGCCGAGTCTGCATTGTTCGCGTTCGCTGATTTCGAGGATCCCGCGTTCCAAGCGGTGACGTTCTTGAATTTCCGATTCCAGCGCGGTCACCGTCCCTTGCAATTCGTTGGTGCGCTCCAGCACGCGGTTTTCCAACTCCCGGTTGAGGGTGCTAATTTTCTCCTCGGCCCGCTTGCGCTCGGTAATATCTTCGAAGACGGCATAGACTTCGGCGGGGTGATTCTCGCCGGACGGAATGAGGGGCACAGCGTCAATGTTGATCCATCGGTAAACGCCCAGTTGCGGATTGAATACACCCATGACGACATCGCGGACGATCTGGCCGGTCTGCAACGCCACCATCGCCGGATGTTCTAGGCCGGGGAAAGATGAACCATCCTCGCGTATGGTCTGGTGCTCCTCCCGAACCGAACTGCCGCCCATGAATTGCTCACGGGTCTTGCCAAGGATCCGTTCTGCAGCGGGATTCATGGCGATGATCGTGCCGCTGACGTTCTGGTGCACAACCCCTTGCAACATGGTTTCTGCCAGCAATCGGTGGCGCTCGTCGCTCACTCTGAGAGCCTCTTCCACCAACTTCTGTTGAGTCAGGTCCACGGCCGCAATTCCGATGCTGGTGACCTCCCCGTCCTGATCTTGCAGCGGTTCATAGGTAAGGTCCAGAAACATCCGCTGGCCGTTGCAGGTCACCCAGTGTTGCACATGCACATCCTTTCCCGATTCAAATACCCGTTGTTTGACGTCCTTGATCCAGGCCACATCCTCTGGAGCGAACAGGTCGGCATCCGTTTTGCCGATGATCTCATCGGTCCGCCGGGACTTATGATTGTAAGCCCACTGATAGATCAGGTCATGGTTCTGGATGGCGACCGAAACCGGGGAATTCTTGAGGGCTAGCCGGAACCGCCTTTCGCTTTCCCGCAATGCATCCTCAGCCCGCTTGCGCTCGGTGACGTCAGTGTTGCTTTCCAGCACCGAAGCCGGGTTTCCCTCGTTGTCGCGATCCAACACCTTGCGAACGAGCACGGTGACGCGTTGTCCATCCCGTTTGGTATGCACCATTTCGCCGGTCCAGAGGCCGGTCCGATACAACTCCGCTTTGATCCGCTTCAGGGGCACTGGAAAGACGGTATTAAGCAACTTGTGGCAGACCTTGCCAAGTGCCATTTCAGAGGGCCACCCGTAGAGATCTTCGGCACCACGATTCCAATAGCTGATGCGGTCGTCAAGGCTGTGTATAATGATGGCATCATTCGTGAGGTCCAACAGGCGCGCCTTTTCCGCCAATTCCCGGGCCGTCTGCTGGCGGGCGGTGATTTCCGCCTCCAACCGCGCGGTGAGGATGTCCGCAGCTTCGATCAGCCCATGCTGGCGAAGCGAGCCCAGCAGCAGCGCTTCATTCAGGGCGACAGTCGTCACAGGTGATGTCGGTTTGGCAGCCATGAGTTTCTGCTCCTCTACTTTTTTGCCTTTGGCTCCGGCGCGGCTTCCCCACGCTGGCCGACCCGCAACGGCAGTCCGCTGGTGAGGCCGGTGTAATCGGTCTGAAGCGGTCCGATAATCACTACCCCCTTGTCCGTGATCACATACTCGCGGATGTCTTTGCTGTGATTGCCTCCGCGCATCTTGACGACGACCATCACCTTCCGGAGTTGGCCATCGATCTCCACATAACGCATCCGGATAATGTCGTCGGTTAGAAACGAGATGGTATAATGGCTCAGCGGCATTGCGGTGAAGGTATCCTCCACCTCGACGGTGCTGAGGATGGTGACTCCGGCTCCGGTCAAAGCTCCGATCATCCGGTACAGCGACTCGCGGAAATCCGCGCGGAAGCCCGGTGCCAACGCCATCTCGAAGCCGACCAGTGAATCGATCACCAGCCGCGTGGCACCCACCCGTTCGATGGCGTCGAGGATGGCTTGCATGGTTTCATCCACCGACAAGTCGAGCGGCCGGAGGTACAGCATCTCGAGTTTCCCGGCCTGCTCCGGTGATTTCAAATTCAGGCCAAAACCGTCAGCGCGATCCAGATAGCCGGCTGGACGTTCTTCGAAGAGAGCCATGATGGCCGCCTCTCCTTGCCGCAGTCCCTCGGCGATGAACTGAGTGGCCAAGGCGGATTTCCCGGTTCCTGAAGGCCCCGCGACGAGGAGGCTGTCTCCTTCGAGAATGCCGCCACCCATCATCTTGTCCAACTCGGGAACCCCGATGGAAAGTCGGCGGCGACGGCCGGGAATGACCTTTTTGCCAGTCAATCCCAGCGTCCGCGAAAACGCCTGCAAGCCGTCGTCCGTGATGCGGAACGTGTGCAAGCCCGGCACAGATGCCTGCCCGCGCAATTTCATGATCTGGAGTTTGCGCACCACCGAGTTTCGCTCCGGTACCTGCCAGAGCCAGAACAGGCCATCCGCGACCGTGAACAACGGATTGTCGCGGATTTCCGCCTCGGCATATTCGCCGACCAGAAATGTCGTGGCTTGCCAACTGGTGAGGAACTGCGCGAGGCGCTGGATGAATACCTGCATTTCCAGTTCGCTGGCGCTGGTCGTGGCTCGGCGCACCACGGTACGGAATGAATCCACCACCACGATGCCGGGGTTGAGCGCTGTCACCTGCTTGACGATTTCCTCGAACACCGCATTCAAATCCTGATCCATCACCACGTCGGCCAGGTTGATAAAGCGGATGGCCTTGGACAGTTTGGCTTCGTCGAAGAACGAATACTGCTGCTGATAGCGCAGCATTTTCAGTGCGGGTTCGCCCAACACCGTGAAGTAGAGCGCGGGCTTTGTGGGGGTTGCGTTGGCAAAGGTGATTTGATGCGCCAGCGTGGTTTTGCCGCAACCCGGCGTACCGGCGATCACGTTGAAGGAGAATTCCGGAATACCCCCGCCCAGGATTTCGTCGAGCCCCCGCACGCCGGTTGGCAATTTGCGGATTGTGACTTTGGACGGCGGGTTTACTGCCGCCTTTTTTGGCACCTTGCGTGGCGTCGATTTATTGTGATTTTTCATTTTGATGATCCTTGCTAGCCTTTAAATTTCCAACGGGCAGTCGCGGCCAAATCTCCCGTACCAATCGCAACATGAGGCTTTCGCCAATGAAAGCAATCAGCAGCCCGAACAACTGGGCCACCAGGACCACCCAACCCTCAAGAATCTCCTCTGGTACCGCCGGAGGTGCCGGTTCGTCCAACCCTACAAGCGTGCCATCTTCAGCGACCCGCACCGTCCGCAGCCACGCGACTTCCTCGCTGGCCAGCGCCAGCGCACGCATTAGAAGCGCCCGATAACCGCCGTTCCCCATAAGGGTAGCCAGATGCGGACCCAGCTTGTGGATGACCGGAAATGCGGTCGATTGCTTCCTCCTGAAGGATTTGAATCTTTTGGAGTCATAAGCGATGATCCGCTCTGCCAAGACCCGCATTTTTGG
>CAIQXC010000314.1 GCA_903875675.1 Akkermansiaceae bacterium | reverse complement strand
GTGGTGAATGGAAGGTTGGCATCCATGACTTGTTGGGCGTCTCGATTTATGTGCCGATTTTGTTGTACGCGTCGGGGTTCACGAACCCCTCCGCGCGAACCATGTAAAGGCGGAGGCGCCAAACAAGCACCAACACAATCACCGTTACAGCCCAGTAGGGAAATCGCAGGGCCCAATATTTCTCAGAGCCAATCCATGCTCGTCCCCTTGTCTCTTCACCTATTGAGAATTGGCCGACGATTCTGGCACAGGGATTCTCTTTCAGGTTCAAACCGCTGTGGCCAAATGACTTAAAATCCGCGGCCCATCCAGGATCAGAGAGATAACTTTGCGGCACAAGTATCAAGGCTATTGAGCCACGCGTCGAAGCAATCTGCCACTCGTTACGAGGTGAATCATCAACGTTCGGTAACAATGCTGGGCAGTAGTTAATGTAAACCAATCCTTGTACGGATAGGGTCCAAAGACCCAGTACGAGCGGGAAAACTCCACAACTGAGCGTGAACAGTGCGATACGGGTCTTCTTCATTCTATTGCCCAACGTCAAGCGCTCCCACCGCTGGGGCGGGCCGACACGTGGTCGGAGGGGTTAGGGTTGGAATTACGGGTTATCATTTGGAGTGGGTGGCCCCAGCGGTTGAGGGAGGCGCGCCTTGTTCGACTTGGTTGTAGGTCAACGCTCTGAGTCCTTGACATCCGGGCAAACACAGCGTGTAAAGGTCTCTTCCGAGATTTTGATCTTTCGATCTTTGCAGATTTCTTTAATTTCGTCGTCAACGAGGTCGGCCTTTTTAAGGCCCCACCAAGTTGGAACAGTGCACTGGCCATAAATGGCGATCACTCCACCCGGTCCCAGTTGTTTGACGGCTTTTAGAAAATCTGTTTTCTTCTTGAAATGCATCACGGTTCCTTTCCTTCGATCACCAAGGATGTAATGGGGTGTCGGCTTTTGGTCAGTGTAGTCGTTCAGAATCATGAAGCCGTAGTCAGTCTTCAGTTCAACCGGGACCTCCAATGCACCTTTGTTCTGCATTCCGAATGACCACATCACAACACGGAACTCTTGGTCAGCTGAACAAACGTAACAGAGCGCCAAAAGTATTAGGATTGTCTTCATTACATTGGTATTGTCGAACGCCGATGTGCTGGCACCGGCGGATATTGAATGGAAGTTGTCATGAGAAATCAAGAGCTAAACGCCGGTTGACCAGCCATGTCTTGTTCGGATTCTTGGGACGGGGAGCCCCGCCTAACCAACGGATGAAGCCTGCCTGAAATCCGATCTGGTGTCTAGGAGAAAGGTCGGATGGTCTCACGGTCCTTTGGCGAACGAGACCCAACGAGATTCCGCCGCATTCATCTCGCGGCATCGAGGCGCTGCTGCGCATTTGGTCGCTTTGCTCTCGGGGAAGGAGGCAGTATTGGTGTCCCTTGTTCTCTGGGAATGAAGCGCCGGACTCCCACATCAAGTCGAAGCGGACAAAATCGCCAAGAAATTCTTCATCAATGTCTCGCTCTTGGATATATGGAGATCTCATTACTATATCCGAACAGTGAGTTCTACAACATGTGGCATTTGTCCTGTAACAGCCACCGGTGGTGTAACTGGAACAAATGCAACTTGACGGGCTGGCTTCAGTGGTGCCCGACGACGAAGGCTATTAGAGCACCATGGCCCGATTGTCCAGCACAATCGGTAGCCGGTTGACTCGCGGCTCGGGGCATGGCTCCGCTTTCCGTCCTCGTCACCGGTTCATCAGGTTTCATCGGCACCCACGTTGTCCGGCACCTCCATGCGGCAGGGCACCGGGTCACCGGCCTCGACCACATCCCGCCAACGGATGCGCTGCCAGAGGGCGTGGCGTTCCATGTCTGCGACATCCGCCAGGGGGAACTGCCCGACCGGACCTTCGACGCCGTGGTCCACCTTGCCGCGCTGGCCGGTGTGCGCCCGTCGATGGACCGCCCGCTCGAATACGAAATCACCAACGTCATCGGCACCATCCGCCTGCTGGAATTCTGCCGCCGCATGGGCATCCCCCACTTCGTTTTCGCCTCGTCGTCCAGCGTCTATGGGCCGGAAACTCCGCTGCCGGCCGAGGAATCGACCCCAGCCAACCCGTGCAGCCCCTACGCGCTGACCAAGCTACACGGCGAGCAATGGGGCCGACTCTACGCCCGCCTGCACGGCCTGCGCTTCATTGCCCTGCGGTTTTTCTCGGTCTGGGGGCCGGGACAACGCCCCGATCTTGCCCTGGAAGCGTTCCGTCGCCGCATCGAGGCGGGCCAACCGGTCATCATCAACGGCGACGGCAGCCAGCGCCGCGACCTCACCCACGTTGCCGACGTGGCCCGGGCGATTGAACTGGCGCTGCGGTGGCCCGGTCCCGGCTCGACCGTCCTGAACGTCGGCACCGGCAGAAACCACTCGGTCATGGACATGCTGGCAGCCGCCAGGAAAGCCGCCGCGCCAATGGTGGAACATCAAGCCGCCCATCCGGCGGACGTGCCAGAAACCCTCGCGTCGAACACGGCCGCCGGGGTGCAAATCGGGTGGAAACCCCGGATTTTCTTCCCGGACGGGGCGGATTCCTGACCGCCGCCACCCACGGATGTTCCGCCACAAAAACCGCCTCAGCTTTACACTTTTCGGGGGTTTACTTTACTAACTTTACACATTTGTTAGATGGCCAAAACCCGATCCGTGACCCTGCCTGGCGCGCCTCAAACCCTTATGGCTGTAGCAATCCAGCTCAAATCTATCCGCCGGAAATGCCGGATCTCTAGCCAATTTCGACGTGAAAAAAGTGTAAAGCTGAAAAAACACCTTTCACATGATTTGGATGGGGGTGGGGAGACCCGGGGACTGAAGCGCTCTCGGAAATAGATTTCCTACTCATTATGAAAGAGTTACGACATCTATCAAACAACCGTCTCTCATCAAGCTAACCTTCTTCTATCGGATAGCCATAGCGTCCATGCCCGCAGGTGCCGTCCACCTATTCCCATCAACCCGATCTATTCTCAATTTCCCCCTTGAGATGCTTTCCTGATCTGTGGATCGATTGGCATTCAATGGTTTACACCGGCAATTGCCCGCGATTTCAGGGAAAGTGCAAAGTCACTTTTCTGCGGTCCAACATTTCGCCGCAGGTTCCGGCAAGCTCGGTGTCAGATGGTGTCAGAAATGCTGCCAATCATGGACAGATTTCGGGTGGGGGGACGAAGCGGTTGGGTGCCCGGCATACTTACTAATTCAAGATGTCGGCGATGCGCGTTCGGAGCCGATCCTTGTGCTCCTCGTCAAAACAGTCCAGCGTGAGGTAATACATCATGTAGGCTAGGCGCATTTGGTTGGGAAAATCCGGCGGCAGAAGCCCGGCATCAAGAATTCCATACAGACCCTCGCCTCGACCGAGCAGGGCTTGGTCAAACCAATCAAGGGTGGAAATCTGCCTGTCTTCGGAGAGTCTGAAAAACTCACCCGAATGCAGATCTCCGACCATGCGTTCGACATTTTCATCGTGGTATCTGCCCCCCAAATCAATATATGCATGATAGATTCGTTCAAATATATTTGTTAATCTTTCCTTCGCTGTCATAGTTTAAAACTGTGGTAGAAGCTCAGCCTGTTGTCCCAAACTGGTCCAGTCGAACATGGCGGGATCATTGATCAAGACGTCTTCCAGCCAAATCTGCGTCGCTCCGCCCCTATATCGCTCCGTTTGTTTGGCGGCATAACCCATGTGGACATACACTCCGGCAGGAATCTCCACTTCAACAACACGGTCGTAGTTTTGGAATGGCGTGTTGACTCCGCCTTTTAGGCTACCGAGCGCGTAGTCCACCTCAACTTGAGTTTTCGAATAGGGCTTTTCATACATGAAGTAGTTCGATTTTACCGCATCTAGCTTAGTGCTATCGTAGACTCGATATACCTTAATGGGCTCCACGGTTTTGAAGACCATGACATTGCCACTGGCGAAGGTTTCCAGAACCATCTTTCCGGTCATCCCCTTGGAGGTGAGGACTTCATCGGTGGAAAGCTTGCGAGCTTTTGCGACCGCCTCAATGTCGTCCGCGTTGGCCATGAGGTTGTCGAAGGTAACGGTGTGAGTGATATTATTGGCGTCCACCCACTGGCCCTTCCCATTCGGAAAGCCCGGCACCTTGTCGCGGAGGCGGTGGATCGCCTCGATTAGTTCGGTTGCCTCGTCGGATTTTTTGAGCACCTTTAGCGTCTTGGCGGCGGAACCGGGGATACATGGGATGAAGCCAATCGCGGCCATGTACTCGCCCTGGCTGATGTCGCGAATGGTGAAGGCCCAGTCCGCTCCCTCGTTCAGGACACTGGCCAAGATCTCGCCACCCGTTTCGATGACGAACTCGGCCCGTTTGGCCCATTTGACGATGTTTTCAACGAGGTGTTTGTTGTCGAGCATGAGGGCCTCGATGTGCCCCGCGTCGGTGTCGAGCCTTTGCGCCAGCCAGGTCTTGTAATCGTGTTGCTCATGGACCCAGCCCATGAGGATGCCGGCAAGCTGAATGTCGTTGCGCTCCTCGTCACGTGACCAAAAGCGGGTCTCTTCCTTGTCGATATTGAGAGTCGTCGTGACCTTGGTCACCTTGGGCCTCCAGAAGCCCGACCACGTCTTGTCGGTGTCCACATCGACAACATCCCCGAACCAGATGTCCTTCTTGGTGAAAACGTGGAGTTCCTGTTCGGCTCCGTCCCATGTCCGGGTTTCATAGGTGTGGAGCAGGTATTCGTACACCATGGGGTCGAGCAGCTTCACCCAGCGGGCGATTGTTGAGGTCCGGAATGCTTGGCCGGCGCTGCGGAGATAGAGGAGAATGTTGTTAGTTTGGTCAATTTCGTCGCTGTCAGCGTAATCATCCGCTCCGAAGATGCCGTAGGTGTAGGCAAGGTCATAGTTGTCGAAACTCAGGGAAGCGATTTCGACCTTGCCCGCGATGTCCGCTCCCGGATCGCCGATGGCGATTCCATTGAGTGCTCCCGTTTGTGATGTAGCAGTGGTGGTGATCGTCTCGCCGTCGATGCGGACCGTGGCATCGTCGATACCGGACGGAACGAGAATTTGGAGGGAATAGAACTGCCCGGGTGCAAGGCCATTGGGGAAGGCGGCCGTCGGGAGGTTGTATGTCGTTCCAGAAACGCGGAGTTGCGAGGGCTTGATCTGGCACGGCCATATCCGTGTGCCGTCGCCGATGACCAGTTGGAGAGCTCCGTCCGACCCATTGGCAGTATCGTGCTCAACAAGACGGAAGCACAGAACCACAGCACGGGTGCCGGTCATGTCCCACGGTGCGTCGATTGCAGTTTGGGCATAATAGGCGGTATTTTCCCCCGCGCTGTTGATGGTGATGACGCCTGCCCGGCTGGTGGCACGCGAAGGATCACTCAGCGTATTGGTGACGCTCCACGGGGTCGGGTTTGAGGCGAGGTTATCTGGCAAGGATGTGCCCCGCATGGTCCACGAGTTCGGCTGGTCAATTCCGTCACCCGGATCAATGTAGGCTTGGTGTGTCTTGGGAACATTGGCTTCGAAGGCATTGAGAAGCTGAAAAGTCCGGGCAATTTCAAGGTTCAGGGCACCTTTGGCAGAATCCGGGAGCGCCCCGTCCCCTTGAATGCGTGCGATCTCACTGGCCAGATCTGCCCCATCAGTTCCGTCGGGGGTGAAAGTCTGGCTGCGCTGCTCGCGTCCCTGTTCTTGGTATAGGCGGTCAAATGCCTGGAAGACATGTCCCGGAGGGGCGCGAACAAGAAAGGATCGCTTGAGAGGGGCGTTGTCAAAGCAGCCGTTCACATCAATCATTCCGACCACCTTGCAGCCGCTTACATCAATGGCCTTGCTAAAGTCAGCCATGTCGGCGTCTGGAATTGCCGAATAATAAGAGTCCTGCGGGCGACCCACCACACCGTCATGGACGACTTCCTCCGCAGGGTCGGCCGAGAAGACCCTGACACCTGGCCTGTCGGGACTCTCAAATCGGAACGTCTGATAATTGCCGAAAAATGCCGGGAGGCCGTCTCCATCGAATCGGAATGTCAGATCATTGAAGCCATCCTGAACCGTCAAGCCTTCGACGGTAAAGCTGACTGGATCGTTCTTGGCATCGGCAGGCAAAGCCTCATATGCAAGCCTGTAAGCTCCGAGAAAATCATCCGAGACATCCTGTTCCGCCACTCCACCCTTGTAGGTTTCCAGGACAGCGAGGATGTTAGGTGAAGACTGCAATCCGCGAGCTTGGATCTGCAGGTCGAAATTGCGCACGGTCGTTGCCATTACCTCTACGGGTTCTGGTGAAACCAACTCCAGTCCGCTTTGACAGGTCGTCCATTCAACCGGATTGCTACTCCCGGACAACTGAAATTCTCCATTCAAATCGTCATTTAGATCCGCAATGAAGATCGGCTTGTCACTGGGTATGTTTGCCATCTGCGCCGACGTTGCCGCCGCTGGTTCGTGCACGGAAAGGCAGGGCTTGGTGCGAAAGACCGTGGCTTCAAAATCTCCTTCATTGCCTTCGCGGCCCACCGCCACAGATTTCCCACCAAGTTCGAGCGTGATTGTCTGATCCTCCGCCAGTCCCTTCCCTCGGATTTCATAGACAACCGGATAGGTGGGATGCTCAGGAACATTAGGCCGCTCCTCGACGACTTCATATCCACTCTGATCATCGCCTTCGATAACGATCATGTGGTGTCCATGACCACCAAGGGCGTTTTCAACAGCAACCGTGACTTCATTTCTCCCGGGAAACAGCCTATAAGAATAGTCTTGAAGGCGATAGATCCCAAAGTGATCTCCAGCCATTGGTACAATTTCACGGCTGTTCACCCAGAGTTTGGGAATCAAAGCCTCCCCTCCATCGCCAACATCTGATATAGCATCATAGATTTCCGCAGTGAGGACGACCTCGTTCCCGGTGATTTCCTTGTTGACAATTTCAACACCCGGAACCGGCTGATCCCAGGGAAGCGAAGGCACTGCTTTATACTGATAAGTTGTCTCTCCGCCATCATCAGCAATGTCAGGAATTCGCTGCTTCGTCAACACTGGAACGAGGAGCACCATCTTTGATGGGCCGGTTTCATACTGGACTTTCGCTACTCCCAGACCGGTATCGAGAATCCCTAGCAGCGACGCCTGCTGAGGTTTGTTCCCGGAGAGTAATTCCCGAAGCGGATGCCATGAGCCGTTCGACCAGATTTCGCTGGCGGTGGCCACCCAGCCTTGATCGGTCACTCCAATCGGGAATCGGGAACCACCTAACGCAACCTGTGATTTCACGAAAGTTGCATCTTCTTTTGAAACATGCAGCCCTGTCGAACCGGGAATAAGGTGCCAGGTGCGCGTAACTTCGCCACTGCCTTGAGGGTCGGGTTCGGTCTGAGTTAAGGTAGAAGAACTCTCGATGGAAGACTCGGTCAGACTGCTTCTGCCTCCGTATGAACTTGTATCGGGATCATACCGCCAGTATCCACCATTATCCGACACAATGTTTCCGTTCCGCTCGATTCTCGCATGGCTCCATGCGCTGTTTGCCAGAAGCCCCTGAGGAGTATTAAGCCCTGACCCTGTGCGATCCACACGGAAGTTGCCTCTCACGTCGCGGATGTCATCTTGGTAGCCGTTCCACTGAAACTCATTGTAGCTATTGTCGAGTGGATTCCAAGTACATTGTTGACTGCCACTTTGCAGAATCCTAAAGCCGAGCATACTGTCGTCTATTAGCGTGGGTCCGTCCCCGCCAAATTCGCCAAGCAACTGCGGCACAATGGGAAGTGGGTGTGCGACTAGATCTCTATCAACAAGGACGCGCTCGATGCGGATCCCCTCCGAAGATCGTGTGAACAGCACCGTGCCGTTCTCCGAAATATCGTCAAGCGAGAGGCCGCTAGGATTGGTTACCGGCAGTTCCACGACGGCAAACATTGGCTCGGCGGTTCTCTTCCAATCAATGGTGCCATCGTTCGGATCGGCGTCGTCGACGTTGTCAAGTTCGTCGCCGTCGAAATTGTCCATGGTGGCGTTCGGGTTGGCCTGGACGCCGGCGTTGAATGCCTGGAGGTTGCTCACGTTGCTACCGAGGAAGATGTTGGCGGCATCGGAACTGTCATTCGGATTCAGGCCGTGAGCCCGCTCCCAGCCGTCGGGAAGTCCGTCGCCGTCGGTGTCGGGATTCAGAGGATCGGTCGGAGCCAAAGGTTCCGGGGGATCCACTTCATCCTTGTTGCATATGCCGTCGCCATCGTAATCCGCCGTATCCACGGTTTCGTTAGGTCCGGGGACTTGATCGGTGTATTTGAGGCGGAAGAAGCCCTTGTCGGGAAATCCACCATCAGGCTCGTGGAGTTCGTAGCTGATTACGTCGTCGATGCCGCTTTCGATTGCCGGGGCGAAGGTCCACCTCGCGAGTGGTTCTGGTTCATAGGAAACCTGGACGAAGTACGTGCGCCCCACAACGCTGTACCAGCGGATGTATAGTCCGCCTGTGGGAGGTGAGAGAAACTCCAGATTTACGTTGTCGCCATCAGCATGAGCGGATGGGACCAAGCCCAACATCAGCACCGGCGGCAGGAGACGTCGCAGTATTGTGTTCATGGCTTGGCGGGTTGGGTGGAGGGCAGGTAGCGGCTGCCGCGATGTGGCCGGAGGATGAAGGTTTGGTCGCGCGGAATGGGCGGGTGCGCTGCGTGCCAGGCGGCGCTGGCGGCAAAGTAGGTTTTCCGGGCTGCTTGATAGGCGAGCAGGCGAGGTTGTTCAGCGGCGATGATGTCTTTGATGACGAACATGGGAGCGGTGGCTATCGTATCCTCGGGATCGCCCTCAGTGATGATAATCTCGCCTGGAGCGACTTCAGGTATGTTCAGTTGCCACTGACGTGCAAAGCGCCGGACGATGGTGGTGTCAAAATCCCAATGCATGAGCCAGAAGCTATAGCCATCGCCTTTGTGGACGAAGTTGCCGACGCCCGCGAGCAAGCCAATGTCAAAACCACACACAGCCTCGTAATGCACCAGGGTTTCATGATCGGTCCAATTGACCACGCTGACCTTGTGATCGTAGATGGTGGCACCGAGGTTGAGGCTGTGGCGGCGCTCCCAGATTTGACGGGCGATTTGCTCCGGGGTGAGAGCCGTGGGTTGGACAAATGGTGGTGGTGGCGGCGGTGGCGGCAAGTCGGGTTTGGTAGAGGGTTCACCGCGCTGGATGGTGAGCGTGCGGGAGTTCTTGGTGGGAACGGTAACGGAGGCTTCTATCCGGATCGGCTGGACCACTTTGCGCGGCGGGGGAACCGGCGGAGTGAACGGCGGCACTTCCAAGGAACTGGGGATGAAAGTTCGTGCGGCCTTGTCTTGCTGCCCGGAAACGGCTGGTGCTGCCTCATTTTGGGTATCCGGAATGACTGGATCAGCACTTGTTGGAGATTCAGGTTGAGATTGAATCCCCTCCGTGGCAGCCAGGGTGGAGCCTTCTTGTGAGACCGTCGTGTCTTGTTCCTGAGAGCGGGCGGATACGGTAAAGGCCATGACAGCCACAACTATGAGTGGGATTGCTTTCATCGGACTGAATAGCTGATAGACCAACTTTGCCCAGGCTGTCAACAGATTTGATTAGAATTCCGAAAGTTTTTGTTGGGGACGCAAAAATGGGCAGGCGAAGCAACAATTTCGGCATCACGTTCAGGAAATAGTTATCATTATCTCTCACCCCATCCACATCTCCAAATCCGCCATCGCCGCCCTGACGTTGCCCTTGGCCCCTTCCGCGATCTGGCGGGTGATTCCAATAGGAGCGCCCCAGCGCCGGGCGAGGAATGCTGCGAGTGCGTCGTTGTCCGGTGGCTGGAGGCGGACCGATTGGAAGCGGGTCTGGAACCGTTCCGTTAGGCTGGTCAGGTCAAGGTTCGTGGTGCCGAGGAACGCGTGACCCGGCCTCATACGGTCGAGGTAGGTGAGGAGCATGTCCTGGGCGTCCTTCGAGCAGCGGTCCAACTCATTGACCACCTTGACCGACCACGGGCCGAACATGGACGCGTAGGCAAGCGAGCGGGTCCACTCGCGGGCGAGGTCCAAGCCGACTTCCCGGCCGTTCACATCCTCGATGGCGGCGGGGTGGCTGGCGAGCGTGCGGGCGATCAGGTTCACGAGGCTCGTCTTGCCGATGCCGGGAGCGCCGGACACCAGGAGCTTGAGCGGTTGGTTGGGATTGGCTTTCAGCCGTTCCGCTTTCCGCAGCAGCACTTCGGCCACCTTGCCCGCCTGCCCGACGAAATCCGCAGGACAGGACGGGACAAAGCAGGTTGGCGGCGGCATGGGCTTACGCGGCATCCCCCGCCTCCTTTCTGCCGCGCATCCGCATCAGCATGTCGGCGATGGCCACCGCGCCTTTCCGATAGACGACCACGGCCAGCAACTCGCCATTCACATACACGGCCCAGAACCGTGAGTGGCGGTATTTGCGGATCTCGATCATGACGCCCACCCTTCCCGTTTGGCACGTGCTTTCAGTTCGCGAAGCCCGATGCCGTATTTGGCGGCGGTGGCCTCAGGGTTGCCGTAGCGGCGGAAGTGGCGTTTGACCAAATTCCAGTCTGGTTCTGCGGTGGGTTCCGGCAGGTCAGCCAATGGATCGAAGCGGGGGCAGGGTGCCGGTTCTTCCGGCGTTTGTTCCAGCGTGGCTAGGCGGCGCAGGATTGGCTGGAGGCGTTCCATCACAAGGGCCTCCACGTCGGCGGACACGGGCGTTTGGAGCGGGGCCCCGCCGGCGAGTTCGGCGATCCTGGCATCGACAATCTCGCGGATCAGGTCCACGGGAATCTCGGTAATCGAATAGACGATGCCGCTCAGGCTTGGGAGACCCAGCAGTTTCTTCATTTCCCGGCGGGCATCGCGGGGGCTGTCGGCTTGGAGGCGGTCGTCAAAGACGATCTCGTTGCCGCGACTTGCTATCAGTTTGTAGGTGCGTTTCATATATGTCGTTTGTTGCTTCATGGTTTCGTTTGTGGGCTCACTTGCGGTGCTTCCGGGTGTCCTGATTGCCGCAGGTGGAGGAGAACTTGAGAAGGGGCTGTGGTGAGCGGGACGGCCTGTCAGGCTCCACGGGCAGGAAATAGAGGTTGCTCGCCCGCATTCCCTGCCATTCGCGCCAGTCGCCGTAGAGTTCGGTGAAATCTCTATCAAAGATGACCCAGCGGCCGGGGAGGCGTTCGAGCGTGTCGGTGCCGCATAGATCAACCAGCGAGGCGGCGACTCGCGTGTCGGATAGCAGTCCGTCGGGCCTGCGGTGGCGGGGCATGCGGCGCAGGGTTTCGCGCCACTGGCTCCACGTCCCGTTGTGGAAGAGGACGGCGCGGGCATGGCCGGACAGGCGCGTCGTGGCGCAGGCGGTCACGGGGAACGGGTGGCACAGCCGCGGCGTCACCTCCCCAACGCTGGCGATGCG
>CAIQXC010000313.1 GCA_903875675.1 Akkermansiaceae bacterium | reverse complement strand
GTCCCCCGCGATTTCAGTGGCTGCCGCAATCCAGAATAAATGCCAGGCTTGTGTGCTTGCGCTTAATTGCTGAGCGCTCTCCAATGTTCCTGTGAGGATCGCAGCTGCACTCACAAAATCGCGGCGCCACATGGCGGACGCAAATTTTGCTTCTGAGATCGCCAATTCTGTCTCGATGGACGTGTTTCGTGTTCCCGCAAGCGGCACGGCAGTATCCATAAAGTTTTCATACGCCGAGATCCAACTTTCATCTCGGTCTAAACATCGATCAATTGTGTTTCCAATCTCCGCCGGATTGATGTTCTCTGAGATCTGATACCCAAGCAGAAGCTGCTTTTGTAGGAATTGCGGTAGGGCCATCTGGTTCTGCGGTGTGGAGAGCCATTTTACCAGAGATTCGCCTGTGAGAAATACAATGCCATAGTCACTCATTCTGCGGGAGATGCGCCCGAAACTCTGGACGATCCGGGAAGCGATGGTTGTTCGAAGTGTTTTCGACATGCGGAGATATTCCCACATGAATCGTTCAAGCGGTCCTGTGGCGGATGGCAGATCATCGATGATCATTATGCGGCACGTGTCCCCCGGAAGATCGACCCCATCGTAGCACGCAGTGAGAAGCAGCTTGGCGGGAGCATGAGACCTTTTAAACTCGTTGACGGCTGCCGTCACGTGGTCCTTGTCTGGAGTGGTTGCAACCGACTCCCACATCGCACTTCGCAAATAATTGGGTGTCATGATCAATGCCTTACGCGTCGCTATCAAAGCGCTTACGGCACTGACATCGTTTTCGGTTCCAGGACGCAGAATCGGTGCTAGAATCAACCTTTCGCAAGCCCCCGCAGGTGTTTCAGGTGCAATGATCCGTTCAGGAACCTTGCCGAATGTGCGAGCAAAGGAATCGGGTGCATTCAATGTGGCAGACAAGTAAACCCGCCTTACATCTCCCTGAAAATATGGCAGCGTCCTAACCGGAATAAATGGTGGAGTGATTGTCAGCGCTCCACTTGCCAGTATATAACAACACTGATCAAGGTGGTCTTTCAGATGTTCCCAGGCGAACGTGGTTTCAGTGTTTCCGGATAGATCGGCTTTCCTGAGAATCGCAAGAATAGCCTCGTAACGCCTCCGGATCTCGAACGGTGGAACAACCAGTATTTTTCGTGAGTTTTGTTGTGCTATTTCCTCAAATGTAGATACGTGTCCAGTTCGATGGAAATAGTCCCGAAATTCGGAAACAAACTCCATATAAGCCACGGGGTTACCCGAAAATTTGATATTGAGTGTAAATTGATCCCTCAACACATTTTCTGCCGTATGGGCATCATCGAATACCACTGCTGTGATATCTTCCCTGAAAAAGCGTGAACGTCCATTGAATAACGCTTGATAGGTTGTGACACAAGGTGCTTTTCCCTGCTCATAGAGTTGGTTAGAGAACTCCTGTCTGAAGTATGTGGTTACATCCATGCCGTAACCTTGCGCTTTATCACGCGTTTGCTCTACAAGTTGGATAGAGTTGCACGCATACAATACTTTGCCTCGGGTTTCGTTAGCCAGTGACTGGGCAATCAAAAGGCCGACCAATGTCTTGCCCGCCCCTGTGTTGAGACCGATTGCCACGTCTTTTAACAATCGGTGCTCGTTCCAAGGCTGCAAAGCATCCGCCTGACCAAGCCAAAGGTCATTAATAGCCGGGTCTCTCACCCGAAGACTCCGAAATATCTGAATGGGATCGACGAGTCTCGAATCAGTGGTATGCGGCCTAATTGATTGAAAGTCAAAGGACATGATGAAATGAGGGTATGGGGCTTGTGATCAATAATACTGGCGGATATAACCGTAGGCTTTTTCGAAAAGTTCCTGGTCGGTGTGGAGCTTGTATTTCAGCAATGCCCGGCGCAGCGCTTGTTGGACGACACGTTCTCCCGACGTGCCTTGCCAGCCAGGGAACCGCACTTGTTTCACGATGGCGTCGATGTCCGCCACGATGCGCTCGACAATGACATGGGTGTTCTTGCTCTTCACTTCGTTGAATAAATCCGTGAGTGCGGCTAGAGCGCGGTCCTGTTCCTCCTCGGGATCGACCTGGTTCTCGGCTTCGACGACTTCTTTGGCGATCTGGAGGATGGTTTTGAGGAAATCCAGGCTGTTGAGCAGTCCTTGTTCGTGGCGCTCCCGGACCTTTTCCAGGCGCTCACCCAGTTCTGTGAATTTGGGGTTGCCAGCGTGCTTGCGCAGCCGGGCGATGAGCTTGATTTCCACTTCCTTTGCCTTTTTGGCCGGGTTGGCGTCGCCCAGGATGCCGTCGAGCACATCGGCATCCAGAACCAGCGCCTCAATGTCGTCGCGCACCGGCTCCACATGGACGTTCTGATTGATGAGCTCGATGGTCTTCGCGCCCAAGCGGTGCCACAGCAGTTTGCCGCTGCCGCTGACGGGCTTCACCGACTCGTAAACCTGGGTCAGCCATTTGTAATCTTTCTCGTAGGCGTTTAGGCACGGGTCCGGGGAAAGCGCCTCCCAAATGGTGCCAAGCACGCTGTATTCCGCTGCAAACCTGTCCCGTCGCGCGTTGTTAGGCAGGTGCTGTTGCGCGTCCATCAGTCCCTCGTAGCCGCCCACCTTGCGGTCCACGTTCGGGAAGAAGGCCAGACACTTCTGCATCTGCACCGGCAGGGCTTGGCGCAACTCGTCGATGTTGCTCACCACCTGCTGAACCGCCTTCTCGTCGAAATCGAGCGCCTGTGCCACGTCGTCAAAGATGCCGATGTAATCCACGATCAGCCCGTGCGTTTTCGTCTGGCCATAGGTGCGGTTCACGCGGCAGATGGCTTGAAGCAGGTTGTGGTCCTTCATCGGCTTGTCGAGATACATCGCCTGGAGGATGGGAGCGTCGAAGCCAGTGAGCAGTTTGCTGGTGACGATGACGAATTGCAGCGGATCAACTGGATCGCGGAAACGATCCAACAATTTCTCCTCACTGTCCTTGTCGCGCATGTGGACGCTCCATGCCGGCGGATCCTTCTGGCCGCCGCTCATCACAATGGCACTGGCTTCAGGGCCGATGAGTTCGTCCATCACCTGTTTGTATAGCACGCAGCATTCGCGGTCGAAACACACCACCTGCGCCTTGAAGCCGTTAGGCTCCACCTTCGTCTGGTAATGTTTGACGATGTGCTCGACCACGGCGCGGACGCGTTCCGGGTTTTTCACCAACACAGCCATCTTGGCAGCGCGTTTCGCTAGGTCGTCGCGATCCTGTTCGCTCAGGTCGCCGGTGATCTGCTTGTAGGCTTCATCAATCGCCACCTTGTCGATCTTGAGCTTCACCGTTGGCGCTTCGAAATGCAGCGGCAGGGTGGCTTTGTCGCGGATGCTGTCCTGAAAGCTATAGCGGCTCATGTAGCCGGCCGCATCCTCGTCTGCACCAAAGGCCCAGAAGGTGTTTCGATCCGATCGGTTGATCGGCGTGCCGGTCAGGCCAAAGAGGAAAGCATTCGGCAATGCCTCGCGCATCTTGCGGCCGTAGTCGCCCTCCTGCGTGCGGTGCGCCTCATCCACCATGACGATGATATTTTTGCGGTCGTTCCACTTGCCTTCCGCCTCGCCAAATTTGTGGATGGTGGTGATCAGGACCTTGCGGACATCCTGATTGATGAGCCGCTGCAACTCCTGGCGGTCGCTCACGCCCACCATGTTCGGCACGTCTGCCGCGTTGAATGTGGCGGTGATCTGGGTATCGAGGTCGATGCGGTCCACGACGATGAGCACCGTGGGATTGCCCAGCCGCGGATGCATCCGCAGCTTCTGCGCGGCAAAGACCATGAGCAGACTCTTGCCGCTGCCTTGGAAATGCCAGATGAGGCCCTTCTTCGGATACCCGGCCACCACCCGGGCCACGATCATGTTCGCTCCCGTGTATTGCTGGTAGCGGCAGATCACCTTGATGCGCCGGTGCTTCTTGTCCGTGGCGAAGAGCGTGAAGTTTTGCAGGATGTCCAGCACCACGCCGGGCCGCATCAGGCTTTCCACCGTGGCGCGCACATGGCGCAGCTCGCCTTCGTCGGGGTTATCGTCATCGCGCCACGGCCCCCAGATGTCGATTGGCATGCGGATGCTGCCGTAGCGCAATAGCTTCCCTTCCGTGGCAAACGAAAACACGTTCGGCACAAACATGGCTGGGATCTCCTTCTCGTAGATCTCGTTGATCTGATAGGCCCCGTCGAACCACGTCACCGAGCTGCGCGTCGGCGTTTTAGCCTCGCCGATCACCAGCGGCAGCCCGTTCACCAGAAATACCACGTCGAAGCGCTTCACCACACTGCCAATCTGGTAGGTCCATTGGTTCGCCACCGTGAGCCGGTTCATTCCCGGTTGGGTGAAATCGATCATGCGCACCGCCACATGCTGCCCGTTCGGGCCGAACGGCATCGTCTTTTCACCGCGCAACCATGCCGTGAAATTCTCGTTCGCCCGCACCAATCCGTCGCCCTGTACGGAGAGCAGTATGGCCCGCAGCGCATAGATTACCTCGTCCGCCCTGTCTGGCTGTTCGGCAATCTCGGGATTCAAGGCAATGAGTGCCTCCCGCACCCAGGACTCCACCATCACCTCGCCGGGCTGCCGAGGCAGCGCCGTCGCCGCCACGAAGGTCCAGCGGGAGGGTTTCATTTCCTCGCCCAAGGAGCCGCTCCAGCCGGACGGGAGCGAAGCCGCGCTGGCATATTTCTCGCGAACGATGGAACTGCCTGCGTCGCTGCCGAGGCTGGTCGCGGCGTCGAGGATCATCTGCTCGACGGTGTTCGATTCGGTGAAGTTCATAAGAATAGGGTTCTTGAATTATGGTATACTATTACAAATCCAGGATGGCACTGGCAATTTTAAGAGCCTTGTTGAAAACTCCTCCCATCGCTTCAGGTCGACATCCTTGACAAAGGATATAAGGCCGCATACATGATTATGGAAGCCAAAGGCAGAATCGAAACCTTCGTGTGCCGCTGTAGCTTCCCACTCGTAAACAGAGACCGCGTGCAGATGTCGGTCGATCCGCTTGTAGGTCTCCCTTGAGATTCGTGGCTCAGGACCATCGACAAGGAGACCCAAGACGACTTTCTTTGAGCCCGGGCCGGCAATTCGGATCTTTTTGCGGTTCTCATAGAAACCAGCTTTTCGAATGCAGTTGATTATTCGATGGTAGATTGTGCCAATCGCAACACTGCTGGGAAGATTCGCAGCCGAAATAGTAATGTCGTCGGCATACCGTGTGTAAATGAATCCAAACTCATCAGCGAACCCGGACAATGATACATCCAGCTTTGCCGCAACGAGGTTGCTTAACATTGGACTTGTCGGTGCTCCTTGTGGCAGCACGCCCAAATCACCTGGTGTCAGTGGATAAGGCAGCCCGTCCGTATTTGCCTCGATGCCCAATCTGGGAAAGAGAGGCTGGCCTGGTCGTCGTATCAAATACTCACGCTTATTGCGTGGCAACCGAGTCGTTGTGCAAAGCCGTGCGAGTTCGAATGCCAGCAGTTCACGATAACCCATTTCACTAAAAAGCTTGAAGACCTGCGCCTCGTTTACTGCATAGAAGAAGTCCGATAGATCGAATTGAAATAGCCACCTGGCACAGGTATGCTGGGCAGCGCATTTTCTGATCCCTCCTGATGCGTGGAAAGCAAACGAAGCAGGATGAACACGGCAATTTTGGAGAATATCTTGATTGATGAAACGTTGAACGATTTGAAGATCACCCGTAACCGCATGGATGAAGCGCAAGCCACCAGAGCGTTTACTAACGGCAAACATTCTGTAGTTGGCGGACTCCCGTTTTCGCTCAACGGTTGCCCGAAGCATTGCATACGAGACGTGTGTGATTCGAGACAGATGTTCCAGTGAAAAAATTACGGGGTGGCCTTTGGTTATGAGATTCTGTGCGTAGCGCCGAATTTCCGACGCAGTGTCGGTGTCGTGAATCGCCAAAGCGCCATTGTAAAGGTGATGTGTTGACCAGGTTTCCATTCACTTATCCCTTTCGCCCTTCGGGCCATGAGGGTCGTCCCCCACACGAGGCCTCGAAGGTAGCTGGGTGACGACCCTCAAGGGCGGCGTAGCCGACCTTGCGTCAGTTCTTTCCAGAGACACTTGTCCAGCATCCCCATCCTCCGCCAGCAAGCTGGCCTTGGATTCTGCCTGCACCCGACGAGTCGCCTCAATCGGACCAGACGGCTGAACAGTCCCCCGGCCAACACACCATTTTGTCGGAACATACAAAGAACGGTCGAACGCCACGATTCGGCGTTCGTCTCTGCTGTCCCAAATTGTTTGCTTACCTACTTCGGTAAGTCGGTTGGACTGGTTCAGAAAACCAGCCGCTTGGGCTTTTTGCACCAAGCCCTCCGTGACTCTCGGATCAAGTCCGATGGCTCTCGAAATCGATCGCTTTGCCCGAATTCCTCTTTGAGCAGCCATCAGCACTGCAAGGAGACTTCGATTGACCGCACTATTGACGTCCGAGTTTTGGACTGGCGCTTGCCCCATCAGTAAATCTGCAAGCCACGTGGGAAACAACCTATTCGGCATCAGCGGCAACCAACCGTTTTCTCCGTTCCAAAGGATCCCCGGAGTGTTGTCTGGAACACTGTGGTAAAATACTTGATTAGACATCACGCTTCCATAACCCCTTTGCGCCCACCTCGGGACAGCTTCTACTGAGTCACACAGATTGAGGATTTGGGTCGAATTTGCGCCCCACCTCAGTTCGAACTCTTCGTCGTCGAAGTGGTGGTGTCCTACAAAATGCAATTTCTCGGACTTTCGATGCACCCTCTGGTGGTGATCAGATCCGGGAAGATACTTCAGAATTCTCTTTTCTGCTTTGTGGGTTCGGATGAATGCCACCACATAAAACTGGATCAAACTGTAGCTCCACCAACTCAGGAGCGTTTTGTTCTTCATCAGGAGATTGATGAAGTCTACAACCCGCTGTCCGCTGCCAATAGAGTCGTCGATCAGCACGATATTTCTCACGCGGCTAGTCTTGAGGTTATAGATGCTTGGATGGTCCAAAAAACTTTTGTCGCCCGACTTCCTAAGGTTTCCAAGCACAGATTGGACAAGTTCCTCACTGCCCTGAGATTCTGCAGGACGTGTTGGCGGATTGCCTTCACCGTCCCAATAAGACTCGAGCGGTTCCTCAAACTTCCGCACCGCATAAAGCGCACAAGGGCCATCAGTGATAGCCGACAACTGTTCCTTGAGCCACTCGGCATAGACATCGCGACTGATGAATTGCAATTTCAGCAGAACATCGATTGCTGTGGATTCGCGATCACTGGGAAACTGAGCCAACCATTGGCGGATTTCCGACGAATTGTCGATCATCTCCAATGTCAGGCGGTCACAAGTTACGATCATCGCCACCTCCTTACATGAATCAATTGTGCCCTTTCAGCCACACCCCAGCCTGAAGGCGGATCGTCACGCAGCACGGAACCGCCCGAACCGCTGCCGAGGCTGGTCGCGGCCTCGAGGATCATCTGCTCGACGGTGTTGGATTCGGTGAAGCTCATGCGGTTTAGAAAGTGAATGATTGAATTAAGTCTGTCTTGAGGCGCATTGAGCGAGAGCACGCTTCGTGGGCAGATATGCATAGGCCCCGAACCTTTTCGACCTTGGCAATCACAGCGGCTTGAACGTCCCTCGACGGAACTGGAACTTTGAAGGTGTTGAGGGACCGACGGTTGATCTTTTTCATGCTGTTGCTCGTTCCAGCAGCAGTGCGCATCATGTGTAAGCGGCCACGGCTGGATTGAAGCACGATTTGTAGAAACCTTTTACTGACGATCGATTCATCAACAG
>CAIQXC010000312.1 GCA_903875675.1 Akkermansiaceae bacterium | reverse complement strand
TATTGGATGACTTTTTACCTGTCGGGCAGAGCCCTGTCCCGCCCTCAGGGCGGTTGCGATTAGGGGCTCCCAAGGAGCGCCCTAATCGCCGACGGCGGTTGGGTTCTCGCTGCGCTGCAACACGGTGCCGCAGTGCGGCCCTTGACTAACCATTTGCCGCACAAGCGGCGGCAATCATGCCGGCGGGCGGCTCGCTGGCCGCACGCCGCCGGGAGCGATTAGATCCAATATCCAGATGATGCCACAATTTGCATGCGTGCAGGCCGCCGTTCTGGCGCGTTGTGGCCCACGCGCAGGCCGAGTCTCACGGCGAGACTCTACTTGAGCTAGGACCCCATGTGCAGGAGGGATCTCACGGTGAGACTCTGCTTTAGCTGGGCCCTATGTGCAGGAGGAGTCTCACGGTGAGACTCTGCTTTAGCTGGGGCCTACACAAAATCCCGAGCATTCTTGATCCAGCTCCTCAAATCAAATCGGACCGGTGAGAGTTCCACCCGGATTACACGCAGTCCAGGCCACTGGGCCAATGCTCACCGACTGAACCGGTAGGAGTTGCAGCAATTCGCAGGTGCGCAAGCCGCCATTCTGCCGAGCTGCGGCTCATGGGCAGACCGAGTCTCACGGCGAGACTCTGTTTGAGCTGGGATCTTTGAGGTAGCAACGCAAATACATGCCCTAACTGCATTACCTAGCCGAATTCGATTGGGGGTCGGTGGCGCTCCTGTGCGGGCGGCGCCGCCGCCGAACCTCAAGGACCGCGAGAATCGGCTGGGTTGCCAGACTGGAGAAAAAAATGGGACGGAACTATCCGCTCCCCTGCCTGCTGGCCATAGCATTGCATCCGGTTTTCAAGCCGTCGCCATCACAGATCTTGTTGTCAACAGCTCTACCCGATATTGTTGTCCAATATGACATCGACTTTTTGGGGTTGCCGGCCCATTTTCCGGGTTTTAAAGTAACGCGAAAATTTCAGACCCACGCCGTCAATAATGATCGCCGGGTCAGTCCGACGACCACCACTCGGGGTGCGCAGCTTATGTTTTTTCCATCCTGGCGGCAATTCAGCTTCCGCCAGCCAATCCGCCAATTCAGCGGGCTCCATCTTTGGCACGTTGTTCACTTTGAGAAACTTCTTGAGCTTTCGAATCACCGGAGCCTTTTCTTGAATCAGTCGCTTTGCGCCTTTTTCACGGGCTTTCTTGACTGCTTTCCCTCGCTTGCTTCGCGGCTCTTTCCGGGAGCCTTTTCCGGCATCGAAATGCGGCGTCCAATCCAGGTCTTGGAGCCGTGATAGAACGGTGGGGCGGATGTCCAACCGCTTGTCTTCGACTGGATCGTAATTCAAGATGATCAAGTGAATATGCGGATGGTCCTTATCGTCATGGGCCACAGCTATCCAGCGGATTGCCCCCAGTGCTCTCGCCAAGAGCGGAGCCGACGATTTCAGGCGAGCAAACGCATCGGCTCTTTCATCTTCCCGAAGACTCGCTTCACAGCTCAAGATAAGATGCCGAGAGCGGCGGCCTGCCAAGTGCTCGTGCCCGCATTCCAAAGCCTCCGCCATCAGTCGGGCATCACGTGCTGGATAGCCAAATCCGCCCAATTCACCGATCACCCACAATACTCGATCATCCACCACACGTTCTGCACCGGCCTTGACTGCGAGAAAAATGTATTCACACCGGCTGTAGGTGGATGACGCGGGCTCTCCGGCACCACGGTTTTTCTTAGTCGGAATCTTAATGATCGCTTTCATTCCCGGACTCCTTTCTCTCGGTCTTTATCGACGCCAGCCGCAGCTTATTGACCATCTGCACCGCCTCTTTCACAGCGCTTTCCAGTAGCTTTGAATCACTGGCGGCCTTTCCAAATCGTAGGCAAACGTGATTTAGCAGCACGCCCATGTCCCGCAACTCAGTCGCGCTTGAAATCACCGCCGGCAAACTCCATGCGTCACCGATCCGCCGATCGAGTGCAAGCCAGAGTGCTACACGCCGATGCATCGGCAGCAGTGCGAGAAGAAGGCCCGCAAAATCAGCGGGCAACCGCAATCGCACTTGGACGGATTTTCCTCCAAGCATTGCCTTCCACCCGGCTTTCGATCCTGCCAGGTTTCCGGTGGAATCGGAAGTTTCGCATTTCTGGGCTTCCTTTTCCTCCGTACTTTGAGACGGCGGGCGGAGCTTTCTGATCTCTCGCACAGCCTCTTGCACCGTGCTATGTAGCGATGCGGAATCTCCAAGATCGTGTGCGAAATATCGACAACATTGAGACAGCAGCACTCCTATCCTCCGCATCTCAGCCGTGCTCGAAAACACCGCCTGCAAATCCGACGCGTCGCCGATCCGGCCTTCCAGTGCGAGCCATAGCGCTACAGCTCGACGACCTGGCGGCAGCGCGAGAAGATGCGCTGCAAAATCGCCCGGCAACCGCAATCGCACTTGGACGGACTTTCCGCCAGGCATTGCATTCCGAGCGCCTTGCGGTTCTGCCGGGTGAGTTGTACAACCTTCACCATTGCCAGCTACGCGGTGCGTCTCACGACGACCTGCTGCCGGCGAAGTGGGGAGGCTAGCGCACCCCCCGTTAGCCCCCCCCACTGCACCACCCTCCCCGACCGCAACCGGGAAGGTGAGATTGGCCGCCGCTATGGCAGCCCTTCTTTCGTTCATGAACTCGGCATCTCGATCAATCATCTTTCTCGCCTTTTTTTGGGGGATTCTTGCGGCCGGGAGGCTTGCGAGTTTCGAGTTTGATGCCGGATTGCCGCGCGATCTCATCGAGAATCTGTGCGGTCGTGATCACCTCGATTTTGCCAAGTTTGACAGCATAGGTCACTGCTTGAGCGAGAATTCTATCTGCACGGGCTACTGCACATGCCTTGGCGGAGGAATTAATTTTATCCGGGGCGATTCCCATCGCAGCGAGTCCAGCGGCAGCTTTATTCGCCGTGATAAGGATTTGCTCCAGCACTCGTTCTTGGATGGATTTCGGCTTTGGGGCAGGCGTCTGATCCCGGCCTTCAGATTCGGAATTTTCGCTCATCGGAGGCTTCCTTTCCGGTTGTCGCCGACGGGCACGACCTCATTGAACGAGGCGCGTTTGAATTCGAGGATCCTGCACGGCATTGAATTGTTAATG